>JBDLKB010000008.1:0-13253 GCA_039714055.1 Chloroflexota bacterium | reverse complement strand
GACCCCGATGCTATCGATTATGTCATTCCTGCCAACGATGATGCTATACGTGCCATCAGACTCATGGCATCCAAGATAGCTAACGCGGTAATGGAGGGTGCGGCACAACGTAAAGAGGATCTGGAAACTGCCATCCCCGCTGCCATTCCCATGGATATGATGCAAGACTTTGGTGAAGAAGCAAAGGACGAGGACTATTTGGGCGAGGCAACCATGGCAAAGCTTCGCAATGGTTCATTGACCTTTGAGCCTAAACCCGAATTGGTGACTGAGGAAGAGTAGGGAGGATTTGGTGGCTGTAACATTAGCAATGATTAAAGAGCTCCGGGAATTGACTGGAGCTGGAGTACTAGCAGCGAAAAAGGCGCTCGAAGCTGCCGATGGTGATTTTGATCTGGCAGTAAAGCAATTGCGCGAGAAGGGCTTGGCCAAAGCGTCAAAGCGTGCCGATCGTGAAATTAAAGAAGGTCGTATCGAGTCACGTTCCAGTGACTACCAGAGCGGTTTGCTCTTCGAGGTGAACTGCGAGACTGACTTTGTGGCTCGCAACGACAACTTTGTAGCTATGGCGACCCAAGTGGCTGACCATCTATTTGCTCTGTCTCAAGAAGATCAATCGCTTGACGATCTTCTCGATCTTCCATTCTACCAGGATGACTCGATCACTCCGCGCGCCAAGCTTGAGAACTTGGTCT
The DNA here is from genome assembly GCA_039714055.1 of Chloroflexota bacterium. Classification (GTDB taxonomy): domain Bacteria; phylum Chloroflexota; class Anaerolineae; order Promineifilales; family UBA4811; genus JBDLKB01. Next base: position 12,558 of record JBDLKB010000008.1, on the reverse strand, counting down.
CATCCACAGGTGAGAATATGGGATTCCGCCGTTACGTGCGATATGATCTTGATAACCGCAACGGTGTGGTAGAGATGTACCCTCACCCAGGAAACCGGGTGGCGGTGCTCATAGAGCTTGATGCAGATTCTGCCTCGGTTGCCAAGAGCGATGAGTTTGTCGCCCTGGCTCATGATCTGGCATTGCATATTGCCGCCATGGCACCCATGGTGGTGGAACGCAATGATTTATCCGCAGCATTGCTTGACTCGGAGAAAGAGATCTACCGGACACAAGCTCTGGCGGAAGGCAAGCCGGAACATATTGTTGAACGCATCATCGAAGGACGCTTGAAAAAGTTCTACGAAGCTTCTGTTCTTCTGGAGCAGGGTTTTGTCAAGGACGATGAGATCATTATTGGCGATCTCTTGAAGAACAAGTCGCAAGAACTGGGCGAGACCGTTGTGGTCCGCCGCTTCGTTCGCTACGAGCTGGGCGAAGACCTCACTTAAATTCCCCGGGGCAGCTGGTACTTCCCAGCTGCCCTTTGTTTGCAATTCATCATACCTTTTGTACAATCGAGTTTGCTCAGTAGGAGACGATATGCCGAAATACGATCGGGTACTATTAAAGCTGGGTGGGGAAGCTCTGGCGGGTCAAGGCGGATTTGGCATCAATCCAGTGAAGGCCAAGGAGCTTGCCAACAAAATCAAAGCAGTTGCCGAACTAGGAGTCCAAACAGGTATTGTGGTAGGTGCAGGCAACCTTTGGAGGGGTAATATTGGGCTTGATCATGGGATGGATCGTGCTACTGCGGATCACATGGGAATGCTTGCCACAGTGATGAACGCCCTTGCGCTTCGAGATGCTTTGGAGCAAATCGGGGTGATCACTCGGGTGCAAACCGCCATTGAAATGCAAAGTGTAGCTGAGCCATATATCCGCCTACGTGCTTTGCGTCACCTGGAAAAGGGTCGAGTGGTGATTTTTGGTGCTGGGACAGGAAATCCTTACTTTACTACCGATTCAGCAGGTGCGCTGCGTGCGCTGGAGATAAATGCCAACGTGCTGATCAAAGCCACAAAGGTTGATGGTGTATATGATGAAGATCCCAGCCTCAACCCGGATGCCAAGCGATATGATCACCTGACTTATATTGAAGCCCTGAATCTCAATGTTGGTGTAATGGACAACACCGCGATATCGCTGTGTATGGACAACAACTTGCCCATTGTGGTTGCCAACCTGTGGCGCGAACGGAGTATTGAACGAATCGTACTCGGTGAGCAGGTGGGCACACTTATTAATAGCTAACAAGCGCCGGAGGGTATGACATGATAAACGACGCACTTAAAGACTCGAAAGAGCGCATGGAAGGCGCGATCGAGGCGCTCAAAACTGACTTGGCTGGAATTCGCACTGGTCGCGCGACTCCAGGACTGCTTCAAGGTGTGCGAGTTGAGTACTATGGAGCAATGACGCCTCTGAATCAATTGGCAGCGATTTCAGTTCCTGAACCACAGCTTCTTACAGTTCGCCCATTTGATCCAAGTACTGTTAGCGATATCGAGAAGGCAATACTCAAGTCTGAGCTTGGACTCACCCCAAACAACGATGGCAGGATCATTCGCCTGGTAATTCCCCGCTTAACCGAGGAACGACGCCGGGATTTGGTCAAGGTCGTTGGTCGTCGGCTGGAAGAGGCTCGAGTTGCTATCCGCAACGTTAGACGCGACATTCTTGACGATCTGCGCTCATTCGAGAAGGAGAAGCTGATTTCAGAAGATGAACTTTACCGGGGCAAGGATAAGCTGCAAGAGCTTACCGATGAATACATCAAGATTGTCTCCGAGATCGGTGATCGTAAAGAGAAGGAGATCCTGGAACTCTAGGAGTTCTGGACATGACCATAGAGCAGGTACCGAATCATGTTGCCATCATCATGGATGGCAATGGTCGCTGGGCAAGAGCGCGCGGGCTTCCGCGTCAGGCAGGTCACCGCGCTGGAACTGAGAATCTCAGAAGGATTATCCGCACCTCCGTAGAGCTTGGAATCAAGATTCTTACCGTATATGCCTTTTCGACTGAGAATTGGGGTCGACCAGAGCGAGAAGTACGCGGTCTCTTGAATATACTCTCTGATGTGATAGACCGTGAATTGAAGAGTCTTCATAAAGAGGGAGTCAAGCTCCGGCACCTGGGCGATCTCAGTGCTTTGTCACCAAAGTTGCAGAAGAAGGTGCAGAATGCTGTCGAGATGACTCGTGACAACGATCTTCTGATTCTCAATATCGCCTGGAATTATGGTGGCAGGCAGGAGCTCGTATGCGCAATTCAAGACATCGTTCGCTCTGGTATACCTGTTGAGAACATTGATGAGGATACTGTAGCTGCCTATCTATATACTGCCGGGTTGCCTGACCCTGACCTGATCATTCGCACTAGCGGTGAACTCCGAGTAAGCAACTTTTTGATCTGGCAGGGCGCGTACGCTGAATACTATGTGACTCCAACCCTGTGGCCCGATTTTGATGGCGATGAACTCGAGAGAGCATTGTCAAGTTACGCAGAGCGGGACCGCCGTTTTGGGGAACTCTCTGAGTAGATCATTTTGAAACTAACCAACTCGGCTAAGACATTCAATGCGACTGCGAATAATTAGCGCCGCTGTGTTGCTTCCATTGGTCATCATCATGCTCTATCTGGGTGGGTGGTGGCTGTTTGCCTTGTTGGGCTTGGTGCTATCCATTGCTTCTTGGGAATATGCTGAATTACTCAAGTTGATCGACCTCAAGCCCTGGTATGTTGCTCTATTCCTCACATGCTGGCTATTCCTACTTGATGCAACGTTTCCTGACCATTCCCTGCTGTTGCCTGGATTGGTGCTGGCCGTTCTGATTGGTTCTCTCTGGGTTCTGGCGAAATTTAGCCGTGGGCAGCAGAACAGCATACAACGTTGGGCTTTGACAATCGCTGGTGGAGTATATCTTGGTCTTTTGGGTTCGCATTTCTTGCGTCTCAGAGCTCTGGACAATGGATTTCAGTGGTGTCTGGTCGCCTGCGGCAGTACCTGGATTGCAGACAGTGCTGCTTTCTGGGTTGGACGAGCGATGGGAAAGAACAAGCTTGCACCAACCATAAGTCCAGGGAAAACATGGGAAGGATATTTAGGAGGTATCTTGTTCGGCACTCCTCTTGCTGCAGTTCTTGCCTGGGCGCTCAAGCTGGATCCGATGCATGGTGCAGTTGTGGGTTTATTGGTGGCGGCAATTTCGCCCATAGGTGATCTCCTTGTCTCGATGATAAAGAGACAAGCAGGTTCAAAGGACTCGGGAAAACTGATTCCTGGTCATGGGGGTTTTCTCGATCGCATTGATAGCTTGCTCATAAGTGTTACGCTGGCAACCTACTATGTTGGATGGATCGCATAAGAATAGGAGGGTTGATTGATCTCAAAGCAATTGGTGACCATTGACCATCACTTTCTGGAGATGCAGAGCCAATTCCCTGATGCGACAGGGGATTTCACTAATCTCATGTACGATATCGCTCTAGCTGCCAAAGTTATCGGTCGCGAGGTAAGCCGCGCGGGTCTGGTGGATATCTTGGGAATGGCGGGAAGGCGTAACATCCAGGGCGAGCAGGTACAAAAGCTTGATGTATTTGCCAATGAGACCATGGTGCGTATGAACGCAATGACTGGGCGTGTTTGTGTTATGGCATCCGAGGAAGTCAATGAGATCATTCCCGCTCACCCAGACGGCAAATATGTATTGGTATTTGACCCTCTGGATGGTTCATCGAATATTGATGTCAACGTGAGTATCGGCACTATATTTTCCGTCTTTCGCCGCAAGTCATCCTATGGTCCCGGCGTGCTCGAGGATTGTCTGCAACCAGGTAGAGATTTGGTTGCTGCAGGCTATGTTGTTTATGGTTCTTCCACCATGCTAGTGTATTCAGGTGGACAAGGAGTCCATGGATTTACCCTTGATCCCAGTGTGGGCGAGTTCTTGCTCTCTCATTCGAGTATTATCACTCCAAAGGCGAAATACTATAGCATTAATCACGCATATTTAAACCGCTGGACACCAGGTATCAGCGCGTTGGTGTCGTGGTTGCAAGGTGATGCGACTGATTCACCCAAACTCTCAGAAAGATACATTGGTTCGATGGTAGCGGATATCCATCGAAACTTGCTGGCTGGCGGAATATTCATATATCCTAGCGATGAAAAGAATCCTCAGGGGAAGCTTCGCCTACTCTACGAGGCAGCTCCGCTGAGTTTCCTGGCAGAACAAGCCGGCGGTTATTCATCAAATGGATTCAAGAGCATCCTAGATATCGTTCCTCAAGAGCTCCATCAACGAGTGCCCGTATTCATTGGAGAACGACCGTTGGTGGAGAGAGCAGAGCGGTTTTTAATTGAATTGGACGGAGACAGCGCAATTTGACGAGTTTTAATTCCATGCTATAATGCGCCCCGGAATCAAGTACTGATTTCCCCGTCATGTCTCCCCTTCTAGTTCTTGAAGGTCGCGAGCGAGTCATCTCAAGTTTGGGAACAGGCGTTGCTTTATGGTGTTCCCAACATAATTCACAGGGACGTACAGTCGAACTGACTAATCGTAAAAGAGGTAACCAGAATTATCGTTTGTGACATATGTGCACGGATAATGCCATGTGTCGAATCCCCGGATTGGTATTCCCCTTATGAACAATAAAAAAAGCCGCAGAAACACAACTCGAACTGTCGATCGTTCAATGGACATCGCAGCACTCGAATCAAAGACACTCTCGGAGTTGCGAGAGATGGCAAAAACACGAGAAATTTCTGGTGTCTCGCGCATGAAGAAACAGCAGTTGATTCTTCGACTGCTTCGTTCGCGCGCGGAACAGTCAGGTCATGACTTTCGTGGTGGTGTCTTGGATGTATCGGACGAAGGCATGGGATTCCTGCGTGCTGAGCGCTATATGCCAGGGCCGAATGATGTCTACGTCTCACAGTCACAGATTAGACGCTTTGGTCTACGCACCGGCGACATGGTAATGGGCCAGGTGCGGCCACCAAAGGACAGCGAAAAGTACCACGGTCTTCTTAGAGTGGAAGCTGTCAACGGTCTTGATCCTGAGAGCACCAAGCGGCGTCCGGTATTTGAGCGTCAGACCCCTATCTTCCCCAACGATAAGTACAAGCTGGAGACCTCCCCCAAGATTTTGGCAACCAGATTGCTTGATCTGGTGGCGCCCATAGGTCGAGGTCAACGTGGTTTGATCGTTTCGCCGCCCAAAGCAGGCAAGACAACAGTTTTGAAGCAGATTGCCAACGGTATATCCGCCAACTACCCAGACGTCCATCTCATGGTTGCTCTGATTGGCGAACGACCGGAAGAGGTTACTGACATGGATCGTTCGGTCGAAGCTGAAGTAATCAGTTCGACCTTTGATGAGCCTGTCAGAAACCACGTACGTGTGGCGGAGATGGCACTAAACCGAGCCAAACGATTGGTCGAATCGCAAAAGGACGTAGTGATACTTCTCGACTCTATCACCCGATTGTCTCGTGCCTATAACCTGGTGGTGCAGCCCAGCGGACGAACACTGTCAGGTGGTATAGATCCTGCAGCGCTTTATCCACCAAAGCACTTTTTCGGTGCTGCTCGTAACATTGAGGAAGGTGGAAGCTTGACCATCATCGCTACCTGTCTCATTGATACCGGCAGTAGGATGGACGACTTGATCTACGAGGAATTCAAGGGTACCGGCAACATGGAATTGCATTTGAGTCGACGTTTGCAGGAACGCCGAATATTCCCGGCATTCGAGATCGATCGATCAAGTACGAGACGCGAGGAACTGTTGCTATCGCGGGATGAACTGCAGCGGGTATATCTCATGCGCCGCATGTTGAGCCAACTTATGGTCCCGCCGCCCAATGGCGCTGGTTATGAAGTTGCCGCGGCTACCGAGGCTTTGCTCAAACGGCTGCGCCACACTGAATCCAACTATGATTTCCTTGAAACGCTGACCAAGGATTTGCTCTAGTCACCTGTTAATCAGCGATATGTCGGATACACCCGCACCTAACTGGCTTGATCGCCTGACTGCTAGTCTGAATGGAAGGACAGGCTCGTTAGGCTTACTTATCGTGGTGCTTCTTGCAGCTTTAGCGTCTCGGTACATACCTCGTCTGCAAGATGTATCGCTCAATCTCCCCACTACTGAGGTTGAGGTGTTAGAGCTCGCTGCTGAACCACTTGTCGAGGAGACAATTGATGAGGTGTCTAGTGTAGGGACAGGTGGCGCGCGCCCTATCGTTGATACCGCAATTCGCCGACATGCAGCACCAGCGACGTACAAGCCAACTCTACCTACCCATGATTTCGCCCAGCATGTAGTGGTGGAAAACGATACACCCGATGGCGTAGCTGAGGCTTACGGCATTGATTCCGCAACTCTATTATGGGGCAATCCGGAGCTGACCGGAGAAGCGCAGTTGCTGCAGATCGGGGTTACCCTGACCATATTGCCCGAAGATGGTGTGCTCCACGCAGTCCAGGATGTGGAGACGGTTGAATCCATTGCGGAGATCTACGGAGTGGAACCTGAATCCATTATCGGATACGAAGATAATCAGCTTCATCAATATCCCCACCGTCCAGTTCCTGGCACGGAGCTCTTTATTCCAGGGGGTGAAAAATCTCTCCTAGTTTGGTCATATACGCCGAATTCTAGGCGCGGACAGGTAACAGCAGTTAGCGATAATGTGCAGGCCGCACCCGCAGCAGCAGTTTGGTACCCGAGTTTCTATTGGCCTGCGAATTCATGGACCATCACCCAATACTCATGGTGGGGACATCGTGCCATTGATGTTGCCGGGCCGATCGAGACTGCAGTCTATGCCTCTGAGTCAGGCACTGTGGTATACGCCGGTTGGAGTAATGTCGGCTATGGCAATTTGATCGTCATCGATCATGGATATGGGTATCAGACCTACTATGCTCACTTGAATTCGTTCTGGGTGGCAAATGGTCAATGGGTGGCTAGGGGAACACCAATCGCTGGTATGGGAACAACCGGTAATTCTACTGGATCACATCTGCATTTCGAGATTCGGTATTACGATTTTCTCCATAACCCTTTGGACTTTCTCTGGCAGTAAAACCTGATAACCCGGTTAGCCTGCGTCTCTACTTGGCGTAATCTACTGCCCTCTTTTCCCGAATAACTGTCACCTTGATCTGTCCCGGATACTGCATCATCTCTTCTACCTTTCTCGCCACATCACGTGAAAGCTCTATGGCTCCAAGGTCATCCACTTCCTCGGGTTTGACGATGATACGTACTTCTCGGCCAGCTTGAAGGGCATATGATTCAGCTACACCTTCGAATGATTTTGCTACATCCTCGAGCGCTTTGATACGGCGCAGATAGCTTTCAAGACTCTCTCGTCGCGCTCCAGGTCTCGCTCCAGAAATAGCGTCTGCGACCTCCACAATTACGTCCTCGACAGTCTCTTGCTCTACTTCATGATGGTGTGAAGCTATGGCACGGATGACAGAAGGGGAGATTCCATAGCGGCGGCAGATTTCGGCGCCCAGAGCCGCGTGAGTCCCTTCCATGTCATGATCTAATGCTTTGCCAAGATCATGCAGCAATGCGCCCGTTTTGGCGATCTGCACATTGGCTCCTAACTCGGTTGCTAATAAACCAGCAATGTGCGCTGATTCTACTACATGATGTAGCTGGTTTTGTCCATAGGAGGTGCGGAACTTGAGTCTGCCCAGAATCTTGATTATCTCGTGATGTAATCCGTGAATTCCAGCGTCCAATGCAGCTTTTTCACCTGCTTCGCGGGTTTCTCGGTTCACATCCTTACGTGAGTCAGACAATAGTTTCTCTATATGAGCTGGATGAATGCGTCCATCCAATACCAGTTTGCCCATCGCACGGCGCGCAACTTCACGGCGAATGGGATCAAAGCAGGAGATAGTAACTGCTTCAGGCGTGTCGTCTACGATCACATCCACACCCGCAGCTTGCTCAAAGGCGCGGATATTGCGACCGTTGCGTCCGATGATACGCCCCTTCATCTCTTCATTTGGCAGAGGGACTACCGAGACTACCATTTCTGCCACTTGATCCGTTGCTAGACGCTGAATGGACCAGGCAATAATCTTGCGCGCTTTTTCGTCTGCATTGGCTTTAGCTTCGTCCTCAACAGCGCGAATAATGCGAGCGGTATCTTTGCGTGAGATTTCTTCTACCTTGGCTAACAGTAACTCTTTCGCTTCTTCCTGCGACATCATGGCGATGCGTTCAAGTTCTGCTAGGTATTTCTCCGCTGCTTTACGCTGCTCATTGGCTTGCTTGTCCAAGGCGCTTTGCCTTTTATTCAGACGCTGTTCTCGTTGTTCCAGTTTCTCGGTTCGCGCTTCTAGCTTTGACCTGCGGCTATCGAGCCTGCGTTCATCTTCCTGCAGAGAACGACGCGTACGACTGATTTCAGATTCAGCTTGATCCCGTATCGCTATCGCTTCATCTTTGGCAGCTATTACGATCTCGCGCGACTCATTGCGTGCGTTTTCCAAGATGTGCTCTGCTTCTGATTTGCTGTCCTCGATTAGGCGCTTTGACTGTGATGTCAGTTGGCTGCGTCCAATAATCAGCCCAATCACCCCACCTACAACTAGTGCAACTGCGGCAATGATATATTCCATGTTAATCTCCCTTTAATGTTGATCTGCCACCAGCTTCATCCGCCAGTTCGCTCAAAGTATCTCTGATGATAGAATAAGCGAATCCTCGTCGTGCCAGGTGGGCAGTTAGTTTTCTATTGAGCTCGTCTTCCGGCAGTCCCCGGTCGCGTTGCAACCATTTAAGCGCCAGAGTGCGGCATAGCTCATCCTCATTTACATTTACAAGAGCCGACTCGATCTCGGCTTCATTGATGCCTTTCTGTCTCAGTTCATACCTTAACATGTGCTTTCCGCGTGGGCGGAACCTGGTTCTTTGTTCAACCCAGTAATCTGCAAACTCCGAGTCATTCACAAAGCTGTGTTTCGCAAGACGCTCAAGTGCAGCCTGGATAGAGTTCGTCGAGTATCCATGTTTTATCAAGCGATCCTCTACTTCCTTGGTGCTTCTAGGTCTGTGAGCCAGGAATTGCAGCGCGGAATTGTATGTGCGCTGTTGTTCATCTCGTGCTACCAACGCCTCGATTTCATGATCTTCAATGGCATATCCTTCATGCAACCGAATTGCATCCACCGCAGGAAGAGCGAACGCGAATTCGCCATCAACGTAGACGTTGCATCGCTTTTTGTTGCGTTTCTGTAACGTGATTGCAGTGATCAGACCAGCCAAAGAAAAAACCGTGGCGTCCCTTGCCACGGTCAAAGGTCGCAGATAGACCTTATCGTCTGATCTGTTACCGTATCGATTATTGAGCTTGAATAGTTAGATGAATAGCGTCAGATAGCTGCTACTCTGCGGCTGACAGGTACCTGCAAACCGTCTGATGTATTTGCTATTGGTCTGTTCATCCTAATAGTCTTGTAGCACGATACCGTAATCGGCACATGCTGGTTAAATCGCTTCTCTATGCCCAATGCATGGGTAGGTAATACAGATCAGTTCGTTCGTCGCAGCAAGTGGACTTGAACTTGTTGAGCGGGGTCTTATTCTGTTACTTGTGGTTAAGCTGCGACACCAAGTCCAGCTTGATCGCGAATGGAGTTCTCGATTTCCAACGCAATGTGGCTGTTTTCGCGGAAGAATGCTTTCACCTTCTCGCGCCCTTGGCCGATCATCTCATCCTGGTAACGATAGAATGACCCCCTCTTTTCGATTATCCCGTGTTCTACTCCTAGATCTAGGATGTCTCCTAGTTTGCTAATACCTTCCGCGTACATGATATCCATTTCGGCTTCACGGAAGGGAGGAGCCACTTTATTCTTTTTGACCCGGACTCGAACGCGGGAACCTACCACAGCCCCCTGATGTTTCATGGTTTGAATGCGTCTGACATCGAGACGAACACTGGCGTAGAATTTCAATGCTTTTCCACCTGGGGTGGTCTCGGGACTTCCAAACATGACGCCAATCTTTTCCCTCAATTGATTGGTAAAGATCATAGCCGTGTTGGACTGTTTGATCGCTCCTGATAGCTTGCGCAATGCTTGACTCATTAGTCGAGCCATCATTCCCATGTGCGCATCGCCCATTTCTCCTTCGATTTCGGCACGCGGTACCAGTGCCGCAACAGAATCGATCACAACAACGTCCATAGTTCCAGAGCGGATGAGCATCTCTGCGATTTCAAGTGCCTGCTCGCCCGTGTCTGGTTGTGCGATAAGAAGGTTTTCTACATCGACACCGCATTTTGAGGCATATACTGGGTCCAGTGCGTGCTCCATATCAATAAACGCACATACACCTCCCAGTTTCTGCGCTTCGGCAACAATATGTTGGCAGATCGTAGTCTTGCCAGAGGCTTCAGGACCGTAGATCTCGGTTACGCGTCCTCGGGGTATTCCGCCGACGCCCAAAGCAATGTCAAGAGATAGCGATCCTGTCGGGATCGCATCCACCTCAAGATGGGTGGCTTCACCCAGTCTCATGATGGCGCCATCTCCAAATCGTTTGGTGATGTTTGCCAATGTGGTATCAAGTGCTTTCTGGCGTCCGTCTTGGGTCATCCGGTTGTTTTGGCTCCCCGATTGATAATGTAGCAAAGTGTACTGCAAGCAGCACTATTTGGCAAATTTAGCTACTGGGAGGAAGCGTCCAATACGCGAAATAGCCGGTATTCAGCCAGTTCTGGATCGGCAGGCAAGGGGACTGCTTGGATTACTGGGTTGCTGTCATATCCGTGATACAGAGATTTCAGGGGTTGGGGATAGTCTTGATCTAATAGGATATACGTGGCACCATACATTCTTGCCGCAGCTATGGTCCTTTCCAGATTTTCATTTGGTGCCACAATTGCCTCTAGACCAGTAATGACATAGAAAGCGGGGGGGTCACCAACCATGACCACAGGATCGATTTCTTCCTGACTGCGTATGAGATTTCCGATGGTGTCCATTCCCGAGTAGTTCTGATTCCACGCTGGTTGGCTTATGGTGCCAGATCCCACAACTCGTCGAAGGTATAGAAATGCGGTGAGGACCAGAACAATGACAAGAAATCCGCTGCTAAAAAAGCGAAATGCTGACGCTTGATTCCACTGAGGTCGCCGTTCAGCAATCCACTCAATTGCAGCTTCGAGTCCAGCAAGAGCCAGAGCACAGAAAGCGGGGAACAGAGCGATACTAGAGTGGAATACTCCACCACGCACACCTGGAAAGGTAAAGAATATTGTCATCACCGAATATAATGCGACAGTATAGATGGCAACTGGTGTGATCCACATTTTACGACGGAATTTCCAGAGACCTATCAATGTGAATGGTGTCAGAATTATGAGGTTGTTCACAGCCGCAAATGACTGGAAGTTAAGCCACAGTGCTCCTAGTTTGGATATCAAAATCTGATTCCATCCCCATGAGAAATACCGTTGCCAACTGAGCACAGTGCCGAAACTGAACAGCTCATCGTAGTGACGAAGAAACATTGTCTTTGTGCCAGCGCTGCTCAGTGGACTACCTATTAGAGTCCAGTTGCGTACGAACCAGGGGGCCATTACCAATGAATAGCCCAGGACAAGCAAAGCAATAGCTGAGATAGCCTTTCGTGTGCCTACCTTTCTATGATGCCATAGCATCGCTGCCACAAGTGCGAATAACACCAAAAGGCCGTCAGATCGGGTTAGGTGCGCTCCTCCAGCGCACAACCCGGCTATGATTAGTAGAGCGAACCGATGATGCTTATACCAATAACCCACTGTTAGGAGTGCTATCCCGCCCAGAATGCCAAATGGGGAAAAGGTCTCTGGCACAAGCATCTGAGGTAGATAATAACCAGCGAGTAGAACAAATCCTCCAGTGAGCAAAGCGATATTCTGTCTCTGGGCAATCAGCCATCCAAAACCATAACCTATCAAGGGCATGAAGGCAGCAGCCAACACAAAGGGGACTTGAGATGCACGAAATGAGTAACCAAATAACCATTGCGATGCAGCAACCAGGAACGACGGCAATGGCATCCAATATAGATGACTTGGGGTAGGGACAGATTCAGGATCAGCGAGGTAATTCCAGATAAATGGTTCTTCCAGTTTCCCCTGCTGCAGCAGATAACTACCCGTACCATAGTAGTAGAAGGAATCCATTGTATCCGGCAGATTCATTGGTAGCGCCGCCAGTGTGTAGACCGCAAGTGAGATCACGAACAGGGCGATCAATGTATACCTATGACGCGACGCATTCATTGTGCTCTGTTCTGCAGGATAATTCATTGTGTCATCCATCCAGCTCATACTAGCGGTACGCTCCTTCAAAATCCTCTACGAGGTTATGGCTGGCATTCAATTGATTTTTACTAACTATAATATTATGAGAACTACTCTTTTTTTAATTTTAATCTTACAGTCTGTTGTTCTTTTTGCGCAAGAGACCTATTTGCATTGTGGCAAAT
>JBDLKB010000007.1:0-13307 GCA_039714055.1 Chloroflexota bacterium | reverse complement strand
GGTCACTTGAGTATAATGGGTTCAATGTGATCAAGAAAAACAGTAGAATCGATAGTACTCTGTTGACCGATTTGAGGCAATCGATAAAATCGAATGGACACTTTATCAGTGACGGGTGATCATGAAGCAAAAAGCCTCATTTCTATTCTACCTCTCAATCATCATTATCCTTAGCAGCTGCAGTGTTCTCAAGGATGTCGGTCGCGGGTTGGGGGACTTGTTCGGGCAGATTACGCCAGGCGGTTGAGGATTCACAAAACCTGTTCCTTGCCACCGCTACCAAACCAGAACAGTCGTCTTGCCTGGCTCCGATGATCTGATTATGATTGAAGAAGTCTATAAACGTTGAAAACGCAGTCTTATCAGGGTAAGTAAGACGGTGATGCCATCCTTCCAACTGATCTTTTTCCCCTCATCAAATTCCCGCCCAGCGTAGCTAATTGGCACCTCGTATATACGAATACCTTGACGGAGTATTTTAGCCGTGATCTCTGGATCGAAACCCCACCCGGGGCTGGTCAGTTCGAGAGAATCAGCTACCTCTGCCGTAAATGTTTTGTAGCAGGTCTCCATGTCGGTGAGGATGGTGTTGTAGAGTATGTTGGTTATGAGAGTAAGCAATCGGTTGCCTAGCATGTGCCAAAAGAACATGGCTCTTCGGGGACCTCCCAAGAAACGAGAACCATAGACAACCTTGGCTTTTCCTTCCTCTATCGGCTGGAGCAGCTTTGGGTAATCCCGAGGATCGTATTCCAAATCTGCATCCTGGATCACCATGACATCGCCCTTGGCCTGTGTCAATGCGGTTTTGACCGCCGCTCCTTTACCCTGGTTTTCTGTGTGATAGAAAACATGGACATCATCCGCCAGAGACAGATCTTTGAGGATTTCCCGTGTGCCGTCCGTAGACCCATCATCCACAATGACGATCTCATAAGCAAAACCAGTATCTTGTACCCGTTTAATAATCTCACGGATGGTCTCTTTCTCGTTGAAGCAGGGCACAATGACAGATAGTTTGAGCATATTTCCTCTCAGGTACGATTGCCAAGTGTAACTAGCCATCTAGAGGCAGTCAAGAAGCATATGACCCATATGCTATAATTCTCCGTTCGGAGGAAGACATGAGGCAACCCTTGGGTATTATATTGGACATGGATGGTGTTCTTTGGCAAGGACCAGCCCTCTTGCCAGGATTCCATGGTTTTTTCCAATTCCTTGACCAAGCCAGCATTCCTTATGTGTTCGCTACCAACAACTCATCTTCATCTGTGAATCAGTATGTTCAGCGGCTAGAGGGATTGGGTGTTTATACCGAGAGTGAAAGGGTAATAACCTCAGGCGTTGTTGCCGCAGACTATCTGACAAAAGCAGTTCCAGCAGGTAGTCGAGTTTGCGTGATAGGAGAAACTGGTTTGTTTGAATCGGTAACATCGAATGGCTTTGTTGTTGCGGATGAAGACGCCAAAGCGTTGGTAGTTGGGCTTGACAGGGAAATCAACTATGCCAAATTGGCGAATGCCATGAAGATCATATTGAATGGTGCGCTGTTCGTGGGCACCAATCCTGATCCTACCTTGCCACATAAAGGTCTACCACTACCAGGTACTGGCGCGATTCTGGCGGCGATTAGTAAATCAACCGGCGTAGATCCTATCATCGTTGGCAAGCCAGAGACACATATGTTAACTCATGCGCTTTCAGTGCTCGGGGTGAAAGCTGATGATGCTTTGATGGTGGGAGACCGGCTGGAAACCGACATTCTCGGGGCACAGCGAGCTGGAATTCCTACTGCATTGCTACTGTCCGGTGTCACATCGGAGTCAGCGTTGAACGAGTCTAATATCAAGCCTGACAGTGTATTCCGCAACCTTGAGGACCTAACCTCAGCCTTGGCTAGATCATAATGATTGACTTACTTGGCTTAACCAAGTCTCAACTTGTTTACCTGATGCGCACATGGGACCAGCCTGAATACCGTGCGCGTCAGATTTGGCACTGGATCTACCGGTCATTGGTGCAATCGCCTGAAGAGATGGCCAATCTGCCACTGACGCTGCGATCACGCCTGGTAGAACAATGCCAGATAGGGAGTTGCACCGTTCTTGCCGAACAAAAGTCATCTAGCGGCAATACAGACAAGGTGTTACTCAGTCTTGACGATGGTGAAAGCATCGAGGTAGTACTCATGCGTTACCCAGGCAGGAAGACCAGATACACGGTATGCGTCTCCACGCAAGTTGGTTGCGCAATGGGTTGTTCGTTTTGTGCCACAGGCCAGATGGGATTCATGCGCCAACTGTCTACTAGTGAAATAGTAATGCAGGTAGTGCATTTCCAACGCAAACTGCAGCGATCGGGAGGCAAAGTTAGCAACGTGGTATTTATGGGCATGGGCGAGCCCATGCTAAACTATGATTCAGTGCTGGATGCGATCCAAATCCTGGCTGATGACGATGGTCTAAACCTGGGCGCCAGGCGTTTCACCATTTCCACAATCGGCGTAATACCTGGAATACTGCGCATGGCTGAAGAAAAGATGCAGGTAGGTCTGGCAGTCAGTCTTCATGCTGCTACACAAGAACTTCGAGAAGAACTTCTTCCTGCAGCCGGTAAGTGGCGATTGGACGAGTTGATGGATGCGATTCGCGTCTACTCGTCTTCTACTGGAAGAAGGGTCACTTTTGAGTGGGCGTTGATTCATGGCGTGAACGATTCTGCGGAGCAAGCCAGAGCTCTGGCATCGCTGATCCAAGATATGATATGCCATGTGAATCTGATTCCATTGAATCCCACTGAAGGCTATTCGAAAAGTGGAACCGAGATGCAGCAAGTTGAAGTGTTTCAAAGGATACTGGAGGAAAACCACATTCCAACAACGATACGTTTGCGTCGCGGGATCGAAATCGAAGCAGGCTGCGGTCAGTTGCGAAAGAAGCAAGGCGCGTGATGTTTGCTGAGAGATGTGGCGGGAGGTATCATTGCGTATCGCATTCTCATGATATGCAGATAACAAAAAAGCCAGTCCGGGATGGACTGGCTAGGGAATACGGGAGTAGACGTCTGTTACACGCGGCTGATGGTCTTGATACACTTGGCACACAGGTTCTTGCGCACTTTGCGACCGTTTTCAACAACTGT
The DNA here is from genome assembly GCA_039714055.1 of Chloroflexota bacterium. Classification (GTDB taxonomy): domain Bacteria; phylum Chloroflexota; class Anaerolineae; order Promineifilales; family UBA4811; genus JBDLKB01. The sequence goes on along the minus strand of JBDLKB010000007.1, from coordinate 10,166 downwards.
CACGCGCTGTATATTGGGCTTAAACGTCCGCTTGGTACGAACATTGGAGTGACTCACACTGTGACCAGACCGGGTACCTTTTCCGCATCGTTCACACTTGGCCATTGTTATATCCTCATGAATGATTCCCACAAAGGGAACCTGACACAAATCAAAGGCGACCAACGTGGTCGCCACGAATTAGTTTACCATATGCCAGCATCGAGCGCAAGACCAGGCAGGAGATATTATGTCTAATGATGAACGTAGTTTAGGCAAGATCGAAGTCTCACCTGTTGCTATCGCCAGTATAGCAACCCATGCGATCAAGCAATGTTATGGTGTTGTCGGTATGGCCAATAAAAGTCTAGTCGAAGGAATCGCCCATTTGCTGACAAGAGACAGCCACCAAGGCGTGGAAGTACATGTGCAGGACGCACTGATAACTTTGGATGTTTATGTGATAGTTGAATATGGAATGCGCATTTCTGCTGTGGCTAACAGCGTCAAGAACACGGTGAGTTTTCATGTCGAAGAGGCGTTAGGAATACCAGTCGACGAGGTCAATGTGTTCGTTCAAGGACTACGTTTCAGTGACCCAGACAGAGACTAGACTACAGCAAGGAGGTATCTTGGCAGAGCAATATTCTGATCGCGTTGTTCTGTGTGAAGGCCGAGGGCTTGCTCGTCTGCTTGAAGCAGGTCTTGCCTGGCTGGATCACAACCATGAAACAATCAATGCTTTGAATGTATTTCCAGTCCCAGATGGAGATACAGGCACCAATATGCTATTGACCATGCGTTCAGCATTCAATGAAGTAGCAGAATCTGACCTCAATCATGTTGGTCGGGTTGCATCGCGCATTGCACATGGTGCACTGATGGGGGCACGGGGTAACTCGGGAGTTATTCTCTCGCAGATTTGGCGCGGATTCGCACATACCATTGAGGATCTAGAGGTATTTGACGTTGTGCAATTTGCCACTGCAATGAGAAGAGCCTCTGACACCGCCTACAAAGGTGTGGTCAATCCAGTTGAAGGCACAATCCTGACTGTAATACGTCAGGCGGCAGAAGAAGCAGAGATTGCATCAGAAGAAAGCGATGATCTGGTTTTGGTGCTGAAAAAGGTGGTACGACGTTGTCACAGAGCCGTGGCAGAGACCCCTCAATTGCTTCAAGTACTAGCTGATGCGGGAGTAGTGGACGCCGGCGGACAGGGACTAGCAGTCATTCTTGAGGGAATGCAACGCTATCTTCAGGGTGAAGTGATGCGAGTTGCGGAACCAACCGAAGTCGTTGTGGCAGAACATGTTGCTTTTGAGGAAGAATATAACTATGACGTTCAGTTCCTGATCAAGGGTTACCGCCTGGATGTGGACATGATACGGGACCAGATCGACCAAATGGGTGATTCGACCTTGGTGGTAGGTGACGAGAACCTAATCAAGGTGCATGTGCATGTTGATGACCCTGGTGAACCTATTAGTTATGCAATCAGTAAGGGAACCATATTGGATGTAGTGGTAGAGAACATGCAGGAACAGTTCCAAGAGTTCGTGCGTGCCCAAGAACCAGCCGCTCCAATTGTGCCAACACCGAAAACGGAATTGATAGAGGGTCAGATTGGTGTGATCGCGGTAGCACCTGCGGAAGGCATAGGCCGGGTGTTTGAGAGCCTGGGGGTGAACCACGTGGTACTTGGTGGCCAAACCATGAATCCAAGCACAGAAGAGATCCTTTCTGCTATTGAAGATCTCGGAACAGACAAGGTACTAGTGCTACCGAATAACAAGAACATCATACTTGCAGCTCAGTCCGCATGCGAAATGGCAGAAAAGACAGCTCGTGTTATCGCCACGAGAACTGTCCCACAGGGTGTGAGCGCATTGCTGGCATTCGATCCTGAAGGCAATGTCGATGAACTAGTAGACGAGATGATGGAATCTGCGGGCGAGGTTGCCACGGGCGAAATCACCACTGCCACACGAGATGTAGAACTGGATGGTGTCGCAGTCGAGAATGGCGATATCCTGGGATTGGCGGATGGAAAGATTAGTTTCGCAGGATCCGATATGCTTGAGGTATTTAAAGCAGTGCTTAACAAGCTGGAGACAGAGTCCCGTGAGTTGCTAACTCTTTATTCAGGGGCTGAAATCACTCCCGAGCTAGCACAGGAAGCAGTTGAGAAAGCTCAGGACTGGTACCCAGAGATCGAGATCGAATTGGTCGAGGGTGGTCAGCCCCACTATCACTTTATAATCAGCGCAGAATGAAAGTCCGAATAGTTACAGACAGCACTTCTGATCTTCCAGATGAAATCGCAAGGGAACTTGGTATCTCGGTTGTACCATGTTATGTCAACTTTGGCACCGAGAGCTATCTCGACAAAGTGGATATCACGCGGGATGAGTTCTACAACAGGCTGTCAGAGGTAGACCGACCACCCACTACGGCTGCACCCCCGTCAGGTTTGTTTGCAGAGTGCTTTGAAGCAATCTTGTCTGAATCAAGCGGTATCATATGCCTCCACCCACCGGATCGCTTATCAGCTCTCAGACAATCTGCTATTAAAGGTTGGGAATTACTGCGCTCAAAAGTCCCCTTTTCGGCTATCGACTCGGGACAGACAAGTATGGGATTGGGATGGATAGCAATACGAGCAGCAAAGGCTGCAGCAGCCGGTGAGAGCATAGAGTCGGTGGTACAGATGATCGACGACCTCAAGCATCGGGTCGAACTATTCGCTGCTCTTCACTCGTTTGATTATCTACGAATGAGTGGGAGAGTAAGTTGGGCTCAAGGTACAATTGGCCAGTTCCTGCGCATCAGGCCTATCCTCCATCTCAAGGAAGGAAATATCGACAATGCGGGGCTTGTTCGTTCGACAAACAAAGCGCTTCAACAACTCGTGCGGCGCTTTGATTCCATCAAGCAAATACAGGACCTAGCTATTATTCATTCAAATGCACCAGAATTAGCACAACGACTGATCGACGCAATCAAGTATCACTCTCCGGAAGCCATCATCACCGCCAATCTCACCCCTGCCCTTACCTGTCATGTTGGACCAGGCGCATTTGGGTTTGTGGCGATAACTTAAATAACACGGATATTTCATGTCATCTGCATTTAAAAAGCTATCCAAGATATTGGAACTCGAGCAACGGGGGAACTATAAGAACAAGGCAGTAATTGGAGGTATTGAGAAATACATTCCAGTATGGATTGAGAGCGCTCGAACTGAGGCACAATCTGAGAGTGTTTTAGCACTAGTGGAACAAGTCGCTGATTCCTTGATGGGGTACGGGCGTCTGCCGGGCGCATCCGCTCGATCTCAACTCATTTCTGCAATCCTAGAGCGGATTGAGCTTGCTATCTCACAACAAGAAACTCCTGCCGCTACCCCTGTGAAAACGCCTGTGGTTGTTGATACCACTGCAGTTCAGGAATCAGCGGTGGATGACACTATGGTGCAAGTTGAGCCTGAACCTATCCATCAGGCAATTCAGGATGTAGTTGAAGATGTTTCGGACGAGGAAATTGTAAGTGAAGAGCCCGTCGAGATCGGAGAGTGGCCAGATGAGTTGGAGCTACCAGTTGATACAGTATCTGGTATTGGAGCGCAGACTGCTACCAAGTTGGAGAAACTGGGAATAAGAACGGTATACGATTTGCTCACACATTATCCCCGCGACTATGTAGACTATAGCAAGTTGAAACCTATCAACCAGCTCGAGCCAGGTGACCAGGTGACCATCATTGGTACAGTGAAGGAAACCAGTGTGTCCTCCAGCCGGAGGGGAAAGCGTATCACTCGCAGCTTGATTGGAGATGGCACCGCAAGTATCGAATGCACTTGGTTCAACCAACCATGGATCGCAGAGAAACTGAGGGCACGAGCAGCGGTGATGATCAGCGGTACGGTTGGTCAGTACCTGGGTCGAAACACATTTCAGTCGCCCTCTTGGGAGCTTGTTGATGGCGATCGACTGCACACTGGGCGTATTGTTCCGGTTTATCCCTTGACTGCTGGCATAAGCGCCAAAGTGCTGCGGAGCAGGATGAAGAAGGTTGTAGACCAATGGGCTCCTCAAATCCCAGATCCACTGCCGGTAGCTACTCGACGACGCCACAAGTTGATGGGACTCGTAGAATCTCTACGTGAGGTGCATTTCCCCAGCAATGAGAGACAACTTGGCAGAGCTCGGCAAAGAATCGCATTTGAAGAGATGTTGACCCTGCAGTTGGGTCTGTTAAGGATGCGGCAACAATGGAGGTCGGCAGAAGGTCTCGCACTTGAGATTGACCAGGAATGGTTGGACGGATTTGTCTCCAGCTTGCCATTCGAACTTACGCAAGCACAACAAAACGCACTTGACGATATTCTGAAGGACATGGCGGAACCAGTTCCGATGAATCGTCTGTTACAGGGTGACGTTGGGTGCGGCAAGACCCTTGTCGCTGCCATAGCTGCTGCAATCGCAGCTCGAAATGGAGCACAAGCGGCATTCATGGCTCCTACAGAAATCCTGGCAGAACAGCACGCCAAGTCAATACGCGAACTATTGCCGGAACACAAAATTGTTCTACTCACTGGGAGTCTGGTCGGAAGGGAGCGAGAGCAGATTTACCAGGATATCACAACCGGAACAGCGGAGATCATCATTGGCACCCATGCATTGATCCAGGAGAATGTCGAGTTCCGCAACCTTGCACTAGCGATAATAGATGAACAGCATCGTTTCGGGGTGGAGCAACGAGCTACCCTGCAGCATAAAGGAATTCATCCGCATGTTCTGGTGATGACTGCAACTCCTATTCCACGTACTTTGGCGCTCTCAGTTTACGGCGATCTGGATCTAACCATAATTGACGAGATGCCTCCAGGTCGGAAGGAGATCAAGACCTATTGGCTGGAATCACATTCAAGACAACGAGCGTACGATTTCATCACCAAGCAGGTGCGGGAAGGCTATCAGGCATTTATAATCTGCCCGCTAGTAGAAGACAGTGCTGATCAAGAGATCAAGTCAGCAACCCAGGAGTATGAACGTTTGAGCACCTCGGTTTTCCCCGACTTGAGACTTGGCTTGATGCATGGAAGACTCAAGAGTAAAGAGAAAGACGCGGCAATGATTCGATTTGCTGAAGGAGAGATCGACATTTTGGTGAGCACCACTGTGGTCGAAGTGGGAATAGATGTACCCAATGCAACCATCATGCTGATTGAGGGAGCTAATCGATTCGGACTAGCACAACTCCACCAGTTGCGAGGACGAGTTGGCCGAGGTGAAGCGCCATCCTATTGCATACTCCTGGCAGATCGAGTCACTCCTGAAGCAAAGGAACGATTGACGGTGATGACCCAGACTGATGATGGATTCGTACTGGCAGAAAAGGACCTCCACCTTAGAGGTCCAGGAGAATTCCTGGGTACACGGCAGAGCGGATTGCCAGATCTCAAGATGGCAAGTGTGCTTGATGTAGAGCTCCTGGAGGAAGCAAGGGAGGAAGCTCAGACTCTATATCAACATGATCAGTGGCTTCAGGACCCAGTTCACAATCTTTTATCATCACAAGTTGACCGGTTTTGGCATGACGTTGCGGGGAAGAACTAGATGATCAAGGCGATATATCCAGGGACATTCGATCCTTTGCATTATGGGCATTTGGACATTATCGAACGAGCTTCGGAAATATTCGACGAGTTGACAGTGGCAGTCTTTGATCGACCCGCCAAAAAGCTGATGTTCTCTACTGTTGAGAGAATCAGCATGATCGAAGAGTCAATATCCTCATATAATAATGTTCGAGTTGACGCATACCAGTCACTTACGGTAGACTATGCACGCAAGCTTGGTGCACGGGTCATTGTTCGTGGACTACGAGTCTTTTCCGACTTTGAGTTCGAGTTTCGCATGGCATTGACCAACAAAAGGTTGGCACCAGAGATTGAGATGGTAAATCTAATGACGCGTGAAGAACACGCATTCTTAAGCTCGACCACAGTAAAAGAGGTGGCTGCTCTCGCGGGCGATATTTCCAGCATGGTGCCGATCCATGTGATGCAAGCGCTTGACGCTCGAATCGTGGACACAGCCAGCAAATCGCAAGGCGAGTAAGGTAACTGGAGGAAGACATGGACATCCTGCATCTTGTTGATCGACTGGAACAACTTATCACCTCAGGTCGGGCGTTACCCTTTTCGACTACGCGAGCCATCGACGAGGACCGCGCGTTGGAGATCGTGGATCAGATGCGCATTTCTATTCCAGAAGAAGTAAAGCAGGCCAAGCGCATCGCACAGGAACGAGATCGAGTCATTGCGCAAGCACATGAAGAGGCAGGTCGGTTAATTGAGTTGGCACAGGAAGAGGCAAAGAGCATGGTGCACCGAGATGCAATCGTAGCTAATGCAGAACGTCATGCTCAAGCGATCATCGAACGCGCACACCGTGAAGGTCAAATCGTCAAAGCAGAATCTGATGATTATGTGATTCAAGCTCTGAGTCAGTTGGAAGCCTCAATGATGCGCACCCTTACAGTGGTGCGAAACGGGATCGAAAAGCTGGAAGAAGAGCGACAGCAAGCCATCGAAGACGACCGGCGAAAGCAGCAGGAAGTAGTAGAACCAGTGACGCAACCCACGCCAGGTCATGAAGAGGTAATTACCTAGAGTTGTTCTTGCCGGGGTGAACCCGGTTCGACGTTGATATTATCCCCTCTTGAGTTGCGACATAATCCATCAGGCAATCATGGGATTCTGCTGGTATTCGGTCAACTAACATCTGACTGTGTGTAATTCCAACCCTAACTGCAGCCATTCCTTTAAGTAAGCGGTCATAGTACCCACCCCCATATCCGATTCGGCTGCCGTCTTTGCTGAATCCCACTCCGGGCACGAGCACCATATTGATGCTTTCGCGCTGTACCGCATCGCATGACTCTAGCGGTTCATACATGCCCCAAGGATGACGCTCAAGTTTATCCGGGTCAAAGCGCAAGAGTGCAAGCTGGCGGTTAGGTAAGATCCGAGGAAGAACCCATGCTTTGTCTTGGTTATTGGTGATCAATCCGAGCAAAGAGATCTCGTTACGCATAGGCCAGTATGCCATTACCGTGTATGCCGATTGGAGATGAAGCCAGTTCTCCAGATGCAGAGTGACATGTTCACTACTGTCTCGGACCTGTTCCAGACTGAGCATCGACCGACGTTTGAGTAGTTCTTGACGTAGAGATGATTTGATCACCGGAGCATTGTATCACATTGAGTCTGAGAGAGACCTCAACCTCCCGCAGGGTTCGAAACCTGCGGGAGATTTCTCTAGGAACTGAGCTATTCTGAGTTGGAGCAACTTCTCGAAAAGTGGTTGACAGCCGAGAAAATCGCATTATAATAGATTGTTGTATTACTCGACACATTAGTTTAGGAGACGCATTACATGTTCATGTACAAGGCAAATGCGAGCGGAATCGCAGACGGACCTTGTCGTAGTGCGCCTGGTCACAGCTAGACATAACAATTTAAGTTTCTAGCCGCGGCGCACACAGCCCGCGGCTTTTTTATTTGCCGCCGGCGCAGCCCGCGGCTTTTTTTATTTCGAGAATAATCATGACTTTTAAAGCACAACCTTACAACATACAACATGCAGTCTCCCCCAACCGTCTGGTTGGCCTGTGGAGAATGATGACCGGCTACCGGCTGCCATACTTTGGTGCAGTGATAAGTCTGGCGGTTGCTGCAGTAGCTCGAACAGTTACCTTTCTTCTCCTAAGATATCTCATAGACGATGTTCTGGGTGAAGGAACCAATCTGAATCGCATCTGGTTGATCGCTGTCGGATTGGTGGCTCTAGCAGCAGTCGAGGGAACGGGTTCCTTTCTGCGAGGAAAGCTGTCTTCTCAAACGGCAGAGAGTATCACCAAACGACTGAGAGACTATTTGTTTGACCACTTGCAGCGATTGCCATTCGCATACCATGATCATACGCGAACCGGTGAAATGATCGAACGAGTGACATCAGATGTGGAAGCCATGAGGCGGTTCTACGCAGAACAAGCAGTAGAGATTGGCCGCATTCTTGCCTTGTTTGTCTTCAACTTTATTGCGCTTTTGTCTTTGAACCAACGGCTGGGACTGTATTCGGTCGCACTAATGCCACTGATCCTAGTGCTTTCGGTCTGGTTCTTTGGCCGAGTGTCAAAGGCATATGAAGCGTATCAGGAACAGGAAGCGACAATGTCAGCGACGCTGCAGGAGAATCTCTCGGGCATGCGGGTTGTACGAGCCTTTGCCAGACAGGCGTTTGAACGAGAAAAGTTTGACGGTGACAACTGGGAAAAGTTCAGGCGAGGGAGAAGACTTTTGATAATGCACTCTTTCTATTGGCCGATCTCCGACATTCTCTGCATGATACAGACCGTACTGATCTACTACCTGGGTGCACGTGCAGCAATTGATGGGAGTATATCGCTAGGCACGTATGTGGCTATTGCAGGCATGGTGATTTGGATCGTCTGGCCCATGCGCAACTTGGGCAGAATCATCGTTCAGGCTTCAAGTGCCCTAGTGTCTTACCGGCGCGTTTCCGATGTTCTGAAAGAAGAACGCGAGGATATGGTCTCTGGCGAGACAAACGGGCGGGTAAAGGGAGACCTGGTTTTCAAGGATGTCTGCTTCGAATACGACGAGGATCAGTCTGTGCTTGATCACATATCATTCAGTTGTGATGCTGGTCAAGTAGTGGCACTGCTGGGACCTACCGGATCGGGCAAAACCAGTCTGGTAAATCTATTGCCGCGATTCTATGACTATACTGGCGGAAGCGTAACTCTGGATGGAATCGAGTTATCAAGTTATTCCAAGGGTTGGCTGCGCAGTCAGATCGGTATCGTGGAGCAGGAGCCGTTCCTATTCTCTCGCACGATTCGCGAGAACGTCGCATACGGCGCACAGCGAGAAGTATCACAAGAGGAAATCGAGCAGGCGGCACGAGCGGCAGCGATTCATGATGTAATCCTGTCTTTCCCTGAAGGATACGACACTCTAGTAGGTGAAAAGGGCGTAACTCTTTCAGGCGGGCAGAAACAACGCGTCGCCATTGCTCGTACCTTGCTTCGAGATCCTGCTATCTTGATCCTGGATGACTCTACCTCTTCGGTTGATGCAGAGACAGAGGAATTGATCCAGAGCGCACTTGAAGGTCTGATGCAGGACCGCACCAGCTTTGTCATCGCCCATCGGGTTCAGACTATCATGAAAGCTGACCTGATTCTGGTGCTTGACAAGGGTCGGATCGTCCAGTCTGGCGATCACCAGACATTGGTGAACCAGGATGGACTTTACCGTGAAATAAACAAAATTCAGACCCAATTAGGGTCAGATTCGATTGAGGACAATGGTCATGTCTGAACATAAATTCAAAGAACAAGACTATACATCGAAAGTGAGTGGTAAAACTGTCGTCCGCATTCTTGGACTAACAAAGCCTCACCTTCCGTGGCTGATTGGCTTCCTGGTCACCATCGCCTTGGTTTCCGGTTTGGATTCAGTGTTTACCTATATCGGCAAACTAGTGATAGACGATGCCATATCACTTGGCGATACGACCAAGCTCAAGCAGCTTCTGGGATATTATGCCGCACTGACAATAGTGCAGTCAGCCTCCGTATTCGGATTCATATACATGGCAGGCATTCTGGGTGAACGGATCAACTATGATTTGCGCAAAAAGATGTTCAACCATCTCCAAGAGCTGTCGTTTTCATACTATGACAAGACTCCTATAGGATGGATCATTTCTCGCGTGACCTCAGACGCCACCAAGATGGCTGATCTGGTGACCTGGGGACTGCTGGACGTGACCTGGGGATTGATGAACATCATATCCGCTATGGTATTCATGACCGTTATCTCGCCCAAGTTGGCTTTGGTGGTATTCGCCGTATTCCCAATGATGCTGCTTGTGGCAGTGCAGTTCCAGAAGCGCATAATCGAGTTCTTCCGCAAGGTAAGAAAGCAGAATTCGAAACTCACTGGAGCATATAACGAGAACATCAGTGGTGTACGCGTGGTCAAGTCGCTTTCCCGCGAACCGCAGAACCTCAAAGAGTTTGACGTGCAATCGTCGGAGATGTACCGGGCGGCATATCGGGCTGCATGGTGGTCAGCGTTATTCCTTCCA
>JBDLKB010000006.1:0-15991 GCA_039714055.1 Chloroflexota bacterium | reverse complement strand
GATAGGAAACAGTGATATGGGCGCGTTCAAGCGACAGCCCTACGATCTTGACATTGGGAAGACAGGAGAGAACAGTGTCTGTTACGTCAGAACGATTGGGTTGGTCAGCATCAATGATGACAACATCTGGCTGAAGGGCGTCGAGTTGCTCCTGGGTTTCCGCATTAAACTCGGATAGCCCAACAACCTGCGTATCAGGTTGTTCCTTCAAAAGGCTTGATACACCTTGAGTGAATAGTGAATGGCTCGCTACTATGAAAATGCGTATCGCATGCAAGAGAACAGCCCCAATCGCGGCACTGTAAATCAAACGACATTGTCGCTGCGACCCTTATTTTAATGTGGTCGAGGATGCATCGTCTATGGTCAGTAATGACCGTTGAACTGATAGCAGTAGTCGGAAAGTGCTATCAAGTGGAACCTCAACGATTGTCATGTTGTTAAAAGGAACATGAATGCTGAGTGAATAAATCGACGACTAGGGGCAATTAGGTGAGGTTCTAAGATCTAACAATGCCGTGGCGCACTGCGAATGCAGCAGCCTGAGCACGGTTGTTTAGATGCAGTTTTTCCAAGATGTTGCGCAGATGATTCTTGACTGTGTTTTCCGCGATGTGCAATGTCTCCCCTATCTTACGATTGGTAAGACCGCGAGAGACATAGACCAGCACCTCACGCTCGCGGGGGCTCAGACCTTCGATCTCTTCTTTTGCTGGAACTGCCGAGTCCAGTCGAGCAAATTCCGCCATGATCTTTGTCGCCAGAATGGCAGAGATTGCTGCCTCCCCTTTGGATATGCCACGAAGGCGCTTGAACAACTCTTCCGGTTTTACATTTTTCAATAGATAACCGGTTGCACCTGCCCTAATAGCGGAAAACAAATTCTCGTCCTCATCAGAGACTGTCAGCATCACCACCTGCACATCTGGTGACTCGGATTTGACCGTTCTGGTGGCTTCGATGCCATTGCCACCGGGCATTTCAATATCCATAAGTACAACGTCAGGTTTGAGCCGCTGGATCTGCCTCACCGCAGTGGGTCCATCTTGAGCTTCCCCAACTACCTCGAAGTCGGGTTGAGCGTCGATCAACCGAGCGATACCTTTCCGGAAAAGGTCGTGATCGTCTACCAGGAGGATGCGAAGTCTATCCATGGTCGATTATTCACACGGAATCTGGACGGTAATGCGAGTGCCTTCGCTTGGAGCAGACTCTAGAACAAAGTCACCTCCCAAGCTTTCAACCCGTTCTTTCATGGTAGCGATACCGTGCCTAGTGAACTCTCCCTCGTTGACATGAGTGGGATCGAAACCTTTTCCATCGTCTTCCAGGATCAACTGCCAAATGCTTTCACGCTTCTGCAGTTCAAGGGAAACGTTGTTGGCAGTCGCGTGGCGTCTGATGTTTGACAGAGCTTCCTGAAACACGCGATGAATCTCAAGTTCGACTAGTGAAGGCAGACAGAACGAGTCATTTCCATTTGAATAGCGAAAATGTGTTTGGATACCGAACCGCCTTCCAAACGTATCGAGTTTCTGCCGTAAGATTGAGGGAAATTCATCACCACTCAATTGCACTTGACGAAGATCGTCCAACGCAATCCTCACTTCATCGTAGGCGCTGTCAATGGTGTTATCCAGGTGAGTGAGTAGATCAGAAACTGAATCCCAATCCTGAGCAGCTACAGCCTCTTTGGCTTCCTCAATCTGCAGGTTTAGCAAGCCGATAAGTTGAGCAACCCCATCATGCATTTCACGACCGATGCGTTTTCTTTCCTGGATGATGGCTAGCTCTTTCACTTGATCAGTGAGCTGGTTGATTTTTTCCGCCATATTGGCTCGAATTCGCGCGTTCTCGATGGCGGCAGCCAGAAATGAAGCAAAGGAGGAAAGTGTCTCGACATCTTGCAAAGCAAAGTTGTGTGGATTGCAACTGCGAACGGTGAGAACTCCCAGGTTGCGATTCCTGGTTCTAAGTGGAACACTAGCAAACGACGGCACCTGCCCAACTGGACAAGTCCTTCCCTGCATCAACTCGTCGGAAGAGGTGTCCTCGACTATTACAGGATCAACTCCTTGTGCAACAGCCCCGCAAACGCATTCACCTACCTTGACGATACATTCTGTTGCCGCTTCATCCTCAGTCTGACCAAAAACAGCACGGATGCGCATTAGTTGTTTCGGATCATCATCAATCAGGTGGATCTGACCCTCGTCCAGTCCAAGGGCTTTAACCGTCTGTTCAAGACCTTGACGTAATAGCTCGGGTAGCTCAATAACCTCACTAAGAGTCTGAGCCATTCTGTGCATTGCTTCAAGCCGGTTTCTGAGTGATTGCTCAGCACTCAAAGATACGCTGTTAACCGGGTCAACAATCTCCTCAGACTCTTTGTTGCTTCGTCTGAAACTGAGACCCAAGACGACCAGAGATGCAGTCCCCACAAGTGCCACAACTACCGGTTGCCAGGAGACTTTTCCGCGAAGAAGTGTTCGTGAAAAGAGGTATACAAGAGAAAACACGCTGACACTGAGTGTCAGCGCTATAGTGATCGACTGCCGCTTTTTGTCTGACATTTCCTTACAGACTCGACTAGAATAATGGCACGTTCTAGCTATTTAGTCAAGCAGACAGGCATCATTCTTACGTACTTTTGAGCTAAATGCGATCGACTTTGATCCTGTGATATAATGAATTCGTATGGATGACGCTGGCTGCCCCGTGGACGACTCCAGTACTGCCGAAAGATATCCCCGATATTTGTCTCTTTTTGCCTCAGGTGAGCTCGAGGAGCGAGCACGCCAAGCTGCGGAATTGTTGCATAGATGTGAATTGTGCGGGCGACGATGTCAGGCTGACAGATCCAAATCGAACCACAAAGCTGGCTGTCGTACCGGGATGCGAGCACGAGTCGCCTCATTTGGTCCCCATCATGGTGAGGAATCACCCCTAACGGGCCGGAGGGGTTCGGGCACAATATTCTTCTCCTACTGCAACCTGAACTGTCTTTATTGTCAGAATTATGACATCAGTCAGTTAGGTAGTGGACGAGATGTCACGGACATCGAACTGGCAGCATTCATGATTCAGGTGCAGGAATCAGGCTGCCACAATATAAACCTGGTCAGCCCTACCCACGTAGTACCGCAGATTCTTTCAGCACTGATTGTAGCCATTGAATCCGGCTTGCGCTTGCCTATCGTGTATAACACAGGGGGATACGACTCACTTGTTACACTGCAGTTGCTCGATGGAATTGTGGATATCTATATGCCAGACATGAAATACAGCGATGCAAAGGTAGGAAAGGATCTATCCGGCATAGCTGAATACCCCACAATTAACCAACAGGCAGTGAAAGAGATGCATCGTCAAGTTGGCGACCTGGTACTTGATGGAAACGGGATTGCTGTATCCGGGCTGTTGGTTCGCCATCTGGTATTACCAGGAAACCTCGCGGGTACAGACCTCACTGCTTCGTTTCTGGCAAACCAAATCTCTGCCAATACATATGTCAATGTGATGGATCAATACCGACCGTGTTACAAAGCAAGCGAGCTAAATCAGTATCCTGAACTCAGTAAGCGGGTTACTACTGCAGAATATCAACACTCATTAAAGCAGATGATGGATGCAGGTCTTGAGCGATTTGACGACAGAGTGAGGTTTGTAAGATTTTTGTCGTTTTAATTAACAAACTATTGATTTTGGCTCCAGAATATGCTAGAATGGCAAGGTTGTTGGTACTACACTCTTCAAAATACCCTAAAGGAATTCCCCAACCAGTATGACATCCTACGACGAAGCTGAAATTGTCATTGTCTTACAAAAAGAGGCGAAGGAACGGGGATATCTGATCTACGATCAGATGGTAGAACTGTTCCCTGAAATTGAAGAAGACCTATCCCTCCTAGAAACCGTCCTCGAAGAGCTGCTGTCTCTTGATGTACCAGTCATAGTTTATGAGAGCGATGAGGAAGCAGAAGCCGAACTGCGTGACTCATTGAAACGAGCCAGCCAGCCGGATAAGAAAAGAAAATCCTCAAAATCCGATCGGCGACAGGGATCAAAGTCTGATACAGAAGCAAAATTCCATGCTCCTCCCAGCTTTGACCTCAGTTCTGTCCCCATTGATGACTCTGTTGGCCTTTATTTCCGCGAGATGGGTCAGCAATCACTACTCACTGCGGACCAGGAGGTTACGCTGGCCAAGCGCATTGAGGCTGGACGCGAGATCATCTCGGTTAATGGTGGAAATGGGGATGGCCGCTGTACAGACGAAGAACGGCGCTTGATCGCGCTGGGTGAGTTGGCACGGGCACACTTGATCCGCGCTAACACCAGGTTGGTGGTCTCTGTGGCAAAAAAGTATCGCAGTCGTGGTCTTCCCTTCCTTGACCTCATTCAGGAAGGCAACGTCGGTCTCATCAAGGCAGTGGAAAAGTACGATTATCTGCGTGGTAATCGCTTTAGCACTTATGCAACATGGTGGATCAGACAAGCGGTGACCCGCGCCTTGGCAAATCACGGTAGAACCATCCGCATTCCTGCCCATCTCGGCGGACGAATCAGCAAGCTGTATCAGATTGCCCAAGGAATGGAGCAAGAGCTGGGCCGACAGCCCACGCCTGAGGAGATTGCTGAGGCAATGAAGATGCCGGCAGATCGCGTGCGGTGGATGTTGCGCACGAGCAGACAACCAATTCACCTTGAACGACCAGTTGGTGAAGATTCTGACGCAGAACTGGGCGACTTTATCGAAGATGAGGAGATGCCCCAACCCCATGATTCAGTAGCGCAGAATCTGTTAGCAGAGGATCTGAGTGAGATCCTGAACAAACTTCATCCTCGTGAAGCGCGCATCCTGCGGCTGCGGTATGGTCTTAAGGATGGCGAATCCCGCACCCTCAAGCAAGTCGGGGAGATGTTTGGACTATCTCGTGAGAGGATTCGGCAGCTCGAAAAAGAAGCCTTGCGCAAGCTAAGCCATCCCGATCTCGCCGGTCACCTACACCAATACATTCGCTGATACCGCAGAAGCGCAACGTATTCATCTCTCCATCCAATCTTGGTGCTTGATCACAAGTGCTGTCTGTGATGTCGTATGCAGTGATATCACTCTCGACCCCGGGTGGTGAACTTCATCTTTCGATGAACGGTATGAAACGAGCAGTTGGTCAGAGTGAACAACTCCATGGTTGAAAGGGTAATAGTACCGAACTGCCGGTGCTCTGGTAAAATCCAAGCTGTTGTTGGTATAAGGATTCCATAATGGAAAACACAGTTCAAGTTAACAACGTCACCAAGACCTTTACCGAAACCGTAGCGGTCGATCAACTTTCGTTCCAGGTCAAACCGGGTGAGATTTTTGCAATGCTCGGACCCAACGGAGCAGGCAAGACAACAACGATCAGGATGATTCTGGACATCCTTCGTCCGGATTCGGGCACAATCCAGGTACTCGGAGGCTCACCAGACCGCATTGCCATGGACCGTGTTGGTTACCTGCCAGAAGAGCGTGGTCTGTATCGGGACCTTCCAGTAAAGGAATGCCTAGCCTACCTGGGAGAATTGAAGGGTTTGTCGCGGGGTGTGGCGCTTTCAAGATCTATTGATTGGTTGGAACGTGTCGGACTAGAAGATGCAATGGACAAAAAGGTGAGCGCTCTGAGCCGCGGTATGCAGCAGAAGGCTCAATTCATCGCCACAGTACTCCATGACCCCGACCTCTTGATTGTCGATGAGCCATTTGCCGGACTTGATCCAGTCAACACCATGTTGATCAAAGACATGATATACGACTTGAAGGACAACGGAAGGACAGTGATCATGTCTACGCATATGATGCATCAAATAGAAGAGATGGCTGACCGGTTGCTCATGGTCAACGAAGGCAGATTGGTACTATACGGTAAGGTGAGCGATATACAAAGTCAATTCGCATCTCACTCGGTATATGTATCGGGAGACGGTGATTGGATGTCACTCGAGGGAGTGGAGGAAGTCGCTTTCGATCGAGATGAGAAGGCATACAAGCTACTACTGAGTGAGGATTATTCAGCGGACACCTTCCTACGCGATGCCACCAGGCATTCAGATTTCCGAATTGACCGTTTCCAAGTTGCTTTGCCAGCACTAGATGAGATATTTGTCCAAGTCGCTGGAGGAAATCACCAGTGAACCGCTATCTGACTATAGCCAGACACGAAATCACGACTCAGCTACGCCGCAAAGCCTTTGTATTCTTCGCCTTTATTTTCCCTGCTCTTATGTTGGGGCTGAATGTTGGCATAGGTCAATACACCGCCAGTAGGATGGAGAGAGAAAATGATCTGGGAACTATCGGGGTTGTTGACCATGCCGGTGTAGTGGATCAAGTGTTGAACCAAGCTGATGACTTTCGATATTTTGAGAATGAGGAGGCTGCAGAACAGGCGCTAGTGAACAAAGCAATCGGAGCCTATTTCGTGATTAGTGATAGTTACATTCTCACTGGTCAGGTTGATGGTTACACTCTTTCTTCGTTTCCTGAAAGCACAAAGGACATGATTGACTCGTTTATCAGGGAGAATTTGCTGGCTGATCAGGATCAGAAAGTGGCAGCTCGAATCGCTGATCCGATGTCAATCACCATGAAGACCATTGGAGGGGCGCGCGAGCTAGATGATGAAGACATGATGGTTCATATAATGACTCCTATTGTCTTCTCGGCCCTTTTTGCTATGTCTGTGATCATGACCTCTTCCTATCTTATGCAGAGTGTTGTGGAGGAAAAGGAATCACGTATGGTTGAGTTAATGATCTCTTCAGTGTCACCCAAGGAGATCTTGTACGGGAAAGTTCTGGGCTTGGGCGCAATCGGACTGATGCAAATAGGGGTGTGGATCACAATAGCATTGATCGCCCTGACCATAAGCCCTGAAGCAGCCGGTTGGTTATCCGCCTTGTCGTTGCCTTGGTGGATACTTGTGATGGCAGTGGTCTATATTCTGTTCGGGTATCTCTTGTATGGTTCGCTGCTTGCCGGCATTGGTGCATCGAGTTCTTCTCTGCAGGAAGCACAATCGATCTCTGGAATATTGACAATGTTGGTAATGAGTCCGATATTCGCGCTGGCTGCGTTTATTTCAAATCCAAGTAGTGCCATACCTGTAGCACTGAGTTTGATCCCTTTCACCTCTCCCACCGGTATGATGATGCGCCTGACTCTATCTACCGTCCCCTGGTGGCAACTGGCATTGTCATTGTTGCTATTGGCGTTGACAGCCTACGCAGTGGTCTGGCTTGCTGCCTGGGTGTTCCGAGCAGGACTGCTGCTGACGGGTAAACGTCTAACTCCCTCTATTCTCTTCCGAACAATAAGAGCGAGGAGCAACGGGCAAATCATCACTGTAGACAGGAGCTTGCAGTAGATTGATATGAACAAGATATGGACAATTGCTAAACAGGAAATACTATCCAATTTCAAGCGCCCCTCGTATCTGATCGTGGCATTTGGGATTCCCCTAATCGCAGTCTTGGCGCTCGTTGCTTACATCCAGTTTATTGACAAGGATAAAGACCCAGAGCCGCTGATTGAGCCACCCAAGTCAAAAATAGGTGTTGTTGACAGAAGCGGGTATTTCTCTGACCCGGGAGATTCATGGGGACTCGTAGCATGGTATGAAGAAGAAGCCACAGCCATGGATGAGATGGCGAACAATGCAACTAGCACAGTCTTTATCATTGCTGATGACTATCTTGAGACGGGTGAAGTGGAACGGTATTCGCCAGAGTTCGGGTTGTTTGAAGCAGAAACCAGATATTTCTCCCAGTTCCTGGTTGGTCAGTTAATTAAGGATTCAGACCCTATGATGGTGTTGAGAATCCTATCGCCATTCATGCTCACAGAACATCAACTCGACAGCCAGGGAAACATACAGTCGCAATATGGCACCAACTCGGACTATCGATTCGCTGTGGTATACCTTTTTGCCATGATAATGATGTTGTCAGTGTTCCTTTCTGCCAATCAGTTGATGCGTAGTGTGATCGTGGAAAAGGAGAATCGAGTTATCGAGATTGCACTTTCATCTGTGAAACCTAAAACATTACTAACGGGAAAGATGTTGGGACAAGCTGTTGCTGGATTATGTCAAGTAACCGCGTGGCTGCTTGCTATTATAGTGATACTGCAGATTACTGAAGCTGATATTCCCTTTATCGGTGAGATTGAAATCGCGCCGAATGTCTTTGCTATTGCTCTTTTGTATTATATTGGCGGCTTTCTTCTCTTTTCTACCTTTGGCGCTGCAATCGGAGCTGTCTCTCGAAACATGCGCGAGGGTCCACAGTATTCGGTGGTTTATACCCTTCCTGCTGTAGCACCGCTTCTATTCATGGTCGAGGTTGTTGAAAATCCAAATGGACCACTGCCCTTCATCCTCAGCATGATCCCTATGTGCTCCCCGATTGGTATGATACAGCGCATTGTCATTTCCCATGTGCCTTGGTGGCAGATAGCATCTAGTCTCGGGATACTCGTGGTGACAATTCTAGGCGCACTGTGGCTCGCAGGCAGAATCTTTAAAGTGAACACGCTATTATCCGGCTCCGTACCGGATTTGAAACGATTGGGACAACTGCTGATTCAGGGATAAAATCTATGAAGGCTACACCACTTCCGCAACGCCCTATCGGCGTTCTTTCCTCATTAACGACCGGGCTTGATGCCATCATTCAGAGTTGGTGGATCATACTCTTCCCTCTTGCACTGGATGCGCTTCTGTGGTTCGGACCACGCCTGTCAATCTCGGACTTGGCAAAAAGCATGGTGAATGAGTATGGAGCTGACCTGGGAGATGTGTGGGGAGAAGCACTGTTAGAGGGCGCTCAGCGTTTCAACGCTCTTAGCTTGTTAGGTTCAACTCCACTAGGCATACCGAGTTTGATGGCAATAAAATCTCCTATTCTTTCCCCTTTGGGAAACCCGCTGATGGTTCAGGTCTCGAACCCGAGCAGTTGGATGCTGCTGTTCTTTGCCTTTACGATAATAGGGATTCTTCTGGGAGGAGTGTTTCTGGGATTAATCGCTCAGATCATTCGGGATGGACAGTCAGATCCTCAACGTCTGCTGCGACTGTTGCCGCGTTATTGGGGATCAATGCTGTTATTCATCCTTATTGCTATGCTTGCGTTGGTAGGAATTGCCATTCCGATAGCTTTAGTGCTTACACTGTTGTCTAGCCTCAGTTCCGCAATTGCAGCTTTGGTGCTGTGGGCGGCTGCGATCATGTTCATGTGGGCGATATTCCAACTTGTGTTTGTGGTCCACGGAATGCTGTTGAGAGAAGAGCCGCTGAGAGATGCCGTGCGACACAGTATGAAAATAGTCACATTCAGCGCATTTCCCACAATGATTTTGTTTCTGCTGTTGGTTGGGATTAGCAGTGGATTAGGGTATATTTGGAGCCTGCCTGACGAGGGAAGCTGGATGCAACTTGTGGGCATCGGCGGTCACGCAATTATCAGCAGCAGCTTGGTTGCGGCGACCTTTGTGTACTACCAAGACCGATATCGATATTGGCAAGAGTTAAGTTTAATTCTATCGCCAAGCAATCACGACGGAGACAAACGACAATGACGGAACAAGTTGGCCGTTACGATGCGGAAGACATAACCGTATTAAAGGGTCTTGAAGCAGTTAGACGCCGCCCAGGTATGTACGTCGGCGGTACAGACGTTCATGCACTTCATCACCTGGTTTACGAGGTAGTAGATAACTCGATCGATGAAGCATTGGCGGGGGCATGTGACCGAATTGAGGTCACAATTCACCCTGATCAGAGCGTGACTGTGGCGGACAACGGTCGCGGCATTCCGGTAGCGCCACATCCGGTTGAAAAAATCTCCGCACTTCAACTGGTCATGACCACTCTTCATGCAGGAGGCAAGTTTGGGAATGGCAGCTATAAGGTTAGCGGTGGTTTGCATGGTGTAGGCGTATCAGCGGTGAATGCCCTCTCGAGTTGGGCAGAAGTTGATGTGAAACGGGATGGCGGAGTCTATCAACAGCGCTACGAGCGAGGTATACCTACAGGCCCGGTAACAAAGATCCAATCGTCTCGAACCAAGGCTACAGGCACGGTTACAACCTTTATGTTCGACGACACCATTTTTGAAGATGTGTCTTACCGCTTTGAGAGCCTGGCTCAACGCTTCCGTGAGATGGCATTCGTTACCAAAGGTGTATATATCCAGTTCGTAGACGAACGTGCCAAGCCCTATCCGAGAGAAATGGGTTTCTACTTTGAGGGGGGAATCACATCGTTTGTCCGCTACTTGAATCGCCATCGCGATGTGCTACATAAGGTAGTACATATAGAGAAGCAGATTGGCGGCACGGTAGTAGAAGCGGCAGTGCAATATCACCACGGGGTCACGGTATCAGAGTACGCTTTTGCCAACACCATACACACTGTTGATGGAGGTACCCACCTGGCAGGACTTAGAGCCGCAGTTACTCGAACTGTAAACGACTATGCTCGTCGCTCAAACCTGCTCAAGGACAAAGATCCGAATCTCTCCGGTGATGACACTCGCGAGGGTATCACTGCTATCGTTAGTATCAAGCATCCTGAACCGCAGTTTGAAAGCCAGACCAAAGTCAAGCTGATGAATGCCGAAGTTAGGCGTCAGGTTGAAGGGGTGGTCTCTGAGGCGCTATCCAAATTCCTCGATGCCAATGCGAGAGAGGGACGCAAGATCGTTGCCAAGTGTCTTACTTCGGCTAGAGCGCGTCGTGCAGCTCGAAAGGCGCGAGACCTAGTTATCCGTAAGAGTGCTTTGGAAAGCTTGACACTGCCAGGAAAGCTGGCAGACTGCAGTGACCGCAATCCAGAGAAGACAGAGCTGTTTATTGTGGAGGGACCCTCTGCTGGAGGAAGCGCAAAGCAAGGTCGCGACCGGCATTTCCAGGCGATTTTGCCTCTCAGGGGAAAGATCCTAAATACTGAGAGGGCGCGCCTCGATCGCATCCTGAATTCGAAGGAAGTCAGAGCACTGATCTCAGCATTTGGTACCGGCATTGGTGAAACATTCGACCTCAAGGGACTCCGCTACAACAAGATCATCATTCTATGCGATGCCGACGTTGATGGAAGTCATATCCGCACATTGCTACTTACATTCTTCTTCCGCTATATGATGTCGCTTATCGAGGAAGGCCATCTCTTTATCGCCCAGCCACCGCTATTCCAAGTTAAGGTAGGCAAAAAAGCGCAATACGTGCATTCCGAAAGCGAAAAGGACGCCCTGGTCAAGAAGCTAGGCAGCAGTGCCAAGGTCCAGCGCTATAAAGGATTAGGTGAGATGAATCCGGAACAACTCTGGGTAACAACCATGAATCCGGATAACCGCATCTTGCTGCAAGTGACAATCGAAGATGCAGCGGAAGCAGATCGGGTATTCGATATGCTGATGGGTTCCCACGTTCCCCCACGGCGACGATTCATCGAAACCCATGCCAAGGAAGTCCAGAATCTGGACGTTTAGCTGCTTGATTCCAGATCTTGGTGCTTGATTCCCCTGACAATCAGGTATCCAATCACAAGCAACACCAATCCGGCGGTGTCAAATGTGAGGAATCGAGTTCCGGTTGCGAACAGCCCTGGATTCCCATCCGGTAGGTGCCATAGCATCAGGCTTTCACCGACGATGCCAATTAATTGCATCGCCAAAATACAGAGAAATGCAACTCGGTGTTTGGCTGGGTGTATTAGAACTGGTATGTAGGGCACTTGCCACATTAGAAACAAAATCCCTAATCCCCGAATCAAAGAAGCTCCCCCAATACCGGAAACCTGAAAAGAATGAAGCGAACCATCAGGGTTCACCATATACGGTATCGCCGCGCTCAGATTCCATGCCATGACTAACGCCGCAAGCGTACGTGTAGTCCACAATTTCTTTGATATTGATGATATCTTGGTTCGGTTCATGTTTGTATGCGTCGGTACTCGACCGCACTCATTGTATCACGAGGTGAACAATGATGTTAAATGGATGCACTCACTGAGGTTTTCTATCAACTTGTCTCTGGCATTAACAATCACCACGGTTAGAAGCAGCGTTGATCATCTAGTCATTGGTAGTTGGCGCAAGAAGAGTTGCCGGGTATGCTTAAGCAACTTGGATTATGCCTGCAATTTAGACATGTATGCAGTTTCCCTTGGCGCCAAAATCGGACTCTGAATCTTGTGAGTTGACCAGGTTCGATGCACACAGCATCTGTCTCGATGCAACGGTAATTCTTTCAATCGTGTTGATGGAGAGATAAGAATCGCATGTCCTCGATGCGTGATATCGACATCATGATGATAGGCCATTTTGCCAAGGATAGATTGGTGGTAGATGGCAAAGGTCATGTCGCGTCAGGTGGCGGGGTATATTATGGCGGTGTAGCTCTTGCACGTCTTGGGCTTGGCGTTGCAGTTGTAACTCGCTTGAATCAAAACGACAATCACCTGCTTGATGAATTGAGAGACGAAGGTATTCAAGTTTTCGCTACTGCCGCGCCAGAGACCTCAGGAATTGAGAATCTGTATGACTCTGCCGACATGGAGCGCCGAATCTGCAAGACGATAGGATTTGCCGGCAAGTTCAGTCAGGACGCAATCTCTGACCTGCGTGCGGAAGTCTATATGATGACTCCGATAATTGCAGGTGAGATGGATCTAGAGTTCCTAAAGGCTTTGGCGAGTCATGGTCCTGTAGGCCTTGATGTGCAAGGATTTGTCCGGGTTCGCGAAAATGGCGATCTGGTATTTCGCAGATGGCAGGATATGGATGAGGGTTTACAGTATGTGAAATTCCTCAAGGTGGACCGAGCTGAAGCAGAACTTCTTACTGATAGAACTGACCTTGAAGAGGCGGCGCAAGTATTAGCCTCTTATGGGCATCCTGATCTGGAAATCATAGTCACCCAATCATCTGGAGTCATGGTGTTGAGCCAGGGGAAAATATACAAAGCACCATTTACACCCAGGTCTCTTGCGGGACGGACTGGGAGGGGCGACACCTGTTTCGCTACGTATGTTGGAAGCAGACTGAATTCTTCGCCGGAAGAATCTTGTCGCCTGGCAGCGGCGATTACCACACTCAAGCAAGAAAAACCTGGTCCTTGGTCCGGTAATATGGATGAATTGAAGGCACTATTGGCAGAGTAACAATTACGATCCTCCAAGTCACTACGGCAAGGGAGAAAATCGCATGACCCGAAAGTTAAACATAGGACTCATTGGAGCCGGGAGAATCGGCACATTGCATGCAGAGCATTTGGCTAACCTAATTCCTGACGCAAATTTACTGGCGGTGTCCGATATCGTTTATGATGCCGCACAGCGTTGTGCCACTGAACTTGACATTCCTAAAGCAGTTGAGGACTATCGAATAATAATGGAAAGCCCGGAGATCGAGGCTGTCGTCATCTGCTCCAGTACCGATACGCATTCTCAGATGATCGAGGAGGCTGCAGCCGCGGGCAAACACATATTTTGCGAAAAGCCCATTGACCATGACCTGGATCGCATTGATCGGGCACTAGAGATCGTGGAAAAGGCAGGCGTCAAACTGCAAATAGGATTCAATCGGCGCTTCGACCCAGACTTCCGACGAGTTCAAGAGATTGTTGCCGAAGGAAGAATCGGTGATCCTCATCTTCTACGTATCACCAGCCGCGACCCAGCCCCCCCACCAATCGAGTACATCAAAGTGTCTGGCGGTATTTTTCTGGACATGACTATTCACGATTTTGACATGGCTAGGTTCTTGATCGGAAGCGAAGTATACGAAGTTTTCGCAGCGGCAGGAGTGATGGTAGATCCCGCAATCGGAGAAGCAGGAGATGTCGATACCGCTATTATCACCCTTCGCTTTGATAATGGCGTGATCGGCACGATTGACAACAGCAGGAAGGCAGTCTATGGATACGACCAGCGAGTTGAAGTGTTCGGATCGGAAGGAATGGTGCAGGTTTCAAACAAAACCCCTAACTCGGCCGTACTAAGTGGCAAAGAACATATACAAAGCTCTCTGCCACTAAACTTTTTTGTGGAGCGATACGTGGATTCCTATATCGCTGAGATGAAGGCATTCATCGACTGCGTCTTAAACGATCGCACACCACCAGTTACTGGCAAAGATGGGCGTATTCCGGTGGTAATAGGTTACGCTGCTGCAATGTCAATGAAGGAGAATCGACCTGTCAAGTTAACTGAGGTCGATAAGACTTGGCCTGTTTTTGGTGCTTTTACATGATCTGACTCGTCACGATTTTATGAAGCGTTGCGCATATGTTTGCACAAGCATTCACAAAATCCAACCGATCAATTTATCAACTTTAAAGGAATAATACTATGTCTGAAATAGAAATACCCCAGGGATATCTGGCAACCGACGAACCCGACCTGTTCTTCGAGGACAATACCGTCGGGCGGCTCAAGAAAGAAGTTTGGGATTCCAGCGACGCCGAGATCGATGCCATTTTGGCCGAGTACGGGATCCCCTCGCCGGTCGAATGGGGCAAATCCGGTTCCTACATCCAGACCACGGTTCGCTGGCAGGTGGAGGAAAATCGCAAGAAGAATGATATCGTTTTTATCCCCATCGGCTGCACTGAGTTGCACGGTGCCCACCTCCCCAGCGCCTCCGATACCCTGTATGTCAGCCAGATTTTGGAAGGAGTGCGCCGTTACACTGCCAAAAGAGGCGCGCCCTGCAACTTGGCATTGCCCCCGCTGAACTACGGTTCCCACCCTTACCATCACATGGGGATGCCTGGCACGGTCATCGTGCGCGAGAACGTGGCCCGGGAATTGCTGATCGACGTAATGCTGGGACTGTGGAACGATGGCTTCCGCAAGCAGATCCTTATCAACAATCACGGCCACCTGTGGATGCTCGAATCGGTGATTCAGCAGTTCCAAAAGCGCTACCATCTTCCCGGCATTTTCCGGGTGATCGACTGGCACCGGGCCACGCGCGAGTTCTTCCGCACCACGGAGCAGGGTGGCAAATTGGATACCAACTTCGTCCACGCCGACGAGTCGGAAACCTCTTTGGGATTGCTACTGCATCCCGAAATGGTCGATATGGACTACGCTGTGGACACCGAGGGGGTGAGTTACCTACCGGAAGGGCATTTCGACAAATCGGTGGATCCTTTCAGCCGGCCCAGCCGTTGGTCTGAGGGTGAGGGGCACTTTGCTATCGAAATTGCAGCCACCCCCGAGGGCGTGGTAGGCAAAGCCACCCACGGTTCTGCTGAAAAAGCCAAGAGACCGATGGCGGCCATTCTCAAGTACCTGACTCTGCTCAACGACCAGATTCTTGAAGTCTTCCCGGCGGGCACCGTTCCGCCAGTGGAAGAAGTAACCCTGCGCACCGAAGCCGAGATGGAGCCTTACCTGCGCGAGCCGTTGAGCGAGGGTTGGAAGCCGGTGTATGCCCTGCCAACCATCGGTCAGAATACGTTTGGTTAGTAGGCAGATAGACAAGGTGGGCAGGCAGACAAGTAATAATCGTCAGGCACTCCCTGTTTACTCTGTATAATCTGTCTATCCTCGTACGTTCTAAACACAAATTATCACTATTCAAGGAGATTGACATGGACGGCAAAATGAAAGGCGTAACTTTGGTTGCAGATTGGAACCCTAAACCAGAGTTTGAACTGGGTCCCAAAGACATCGAAGGCCGTCAGACCTATCTTGGCAGCCAGGTATATCAAAATCCTCGGATCGAAATCAAGGAGTATGATATCCCAACCCCCGGTATCGAGGAGGTATTGCTGGAGGTCAAAGCCTGCGGAATTTGCGGTTCAGATGTTCACATGGCTCAAGCCGATGATGATGGCTACATCTACTATCCCGGGCTGACCGGTTTCCCATGTATCCTGGGGCACGAACTCTCAGGCGTGGTTGTCGAGGCTGGGGTAAAGGCATTCGACAAGCAAACCAAT
>JBDLKB010000005.1:0-17848 GCA_039714055.1 Chloroflexota bacterium | reverse complement strand
CCACTCGAGCGGTGCTGCTGGATATTGTTAGTGGTCAATATCGCTTCGTTGCCCAGGGGAATGCTCCATCCACCTCGACTTTGGATGCAGCTATTGGATTAGAAAACGCCATCAGCGAGATTGAGCGAATCACAGGCAGAAAAATCCTCACCAGCAGGAACAACGGACCTCCGGGTGTTGACTATATGGTCACTACCTCAAGTCTAGCCCCTCCGCTTGATACCGTACTTGTCGGCTTGGTCGACACGCATAGTCTCAGCAGCGCACGTCGAGTTGCACGATCTACGTATACCCGCATTTTGGACGAGATTACGTTACACAATAGCGATATCGACCAGTCATTCAACCACTTGGTATCACAGGAACCCGAGCTCTATATCATCACCGGTGGAACCGAACGAGGAGCTGAACAGGCCTTGAACAAGCTGCTCGAAACAGTGTCATTTGCCGCAAGTCAGACCCATAGTGGCAGTGACGCTCCGCATGTTCTCTACGCCGGTAATTCCTATCTGCGACACAGAGCTGCCAGGTTATTCAATCCATCGCGTCTTGTAATAGCAGACAATGTGCGACCATCAACAGATGTGGAGCAACTTGGTTCAGCAACTCGGGAAATCGACTCCATCTACGAGCGACGGACAATGTTGGATTTCTCTGGTTCGGAAAAGATAAACGAATTATCAGCTTCCATCATGCCCACAGCCAAGGCTATGAGCTTCACTATCGAGTATCTGTCGGAGGCACTAGATAAACAGGCCAACATATTGGGGGTTGATATCGGCAGCAGCAGTGTATATATCAATGCCGCAATCGATGGTGAATACGAGAGATTGGTTCACGCAGGTTATGGTATTGGCCATGGTTTAAACCAAATGGCTATGAGAATCCCACCATCAGACATTATGCGATGGCTGCCCTTTGCGGTATCGGAAAAGGATGTGCTCAATCATGCTTGGATGAAGTCAGCACATCCAAGTTCAATACCTACAACACAAACCGATCTTGCGCTAGAACTAGCTTATGCTCGAGAGCTATTGAGATCGTTGGTAAAATCTATGAAGCGTTCAAGTCCTAACGATTCGATGCTTGCAGTCGATCTGATCTTTGCCAGTGGCTCTACACTGACTCGTCAGCAGAGATCAAATCAGATCGTACTCACCCTACTCGATTCACTACAGCCAGTCGGTTTGTGCACTATGGTTCTTGACCCTTGGGGATTGGGATCGGCACTTGGCGCAATATCAAAGACAGTTCCTGAAGCAGCGGTGCAGGTCATAGAGTCGGGTGCCTTTCGGGAGTTGGGACATGTTCTTTCACCCGTAGGCAAGGCAAACCCAGGCGAGCGCATCTGTCAACTAACCATCAAGCACAAAGACGGCAGCACACTCGAAGTAGACGTTCTCGCAGGTTCGCTCGAGGTGTTGCCTCTTGCACAAGGGCAGCAAGCAGAACTTGAGGTCAGGCCTAGAAGACGGATAGATGTTGGAATGGGTCCTGGTGAAGGATTGCGATGTCAGGTGTTCGGCAGCGAACTCGGTCTGGTGGTTGATGCTAGAGGTCGGCCTCTGGAACCCACACTGGACGGTGGTCAAACCATGCGATCATGGATCACGGATATCGGGGGATAGGCAGATGAATCCGACATCAATCACCTCACGGAAGATCGTCACAGCGAACTCTACCATCAAGATCACTCGTGAACTGCCAGCACCAGGTCTGATCCTGCCGCGTATAGGTCAGCAAGTGAAGGCCACTGATGTCGTGGGAAGATGCGATCAACCACGTCACATAATACTGCTTGATATCGCTTCAGCGCTGGGCATTGATCCAGGACAGACCAGACCTTGCCTGCTGCATCGACCTGGGGCAAATGTCCAACGGAATGAGCCATTAGCCGAGTATCACCGGGGATTACGCCGTGCATTGCGAGTCTTTTCTCCGGTCGACGGACGCATTCTAGCATTCCGGCGCGGGCGAATGTTAATCGAACCTTTGCCAGAAGTATTCGAAATCGAAGCTGGCATGTCGGGTGAAGTTGTAGCAATGGATGTAGGCAGATCAGTCACTATTGCTGCACCAGGAGCAAAGATCGAGGGAGTGTGGAGCGCTGGCGGCCTTGGATTCGGTGCTATTAAACTTGCGGTCTCATATCCCGACACCTCGCCAAGTTTTCTTCCTGCTTCGGTTGAATGGCGCAATTCTGTCATCGTTTGTGGGGCACAGGTTAGTATTGAATTTGCGCAGAATGCGGTGAGACTTGGAGCTCGTGGCTTGATTATGGGTAGTATCAATGCTGACCAAATTGATTCATTCTCCAAGCTTGGTATTCCGATCGTCATAACTGAGGGATTCGGGAGTCTCTCTATGTCTAACCCTGTATTCGATATCCTGCGATCCTGCAGCGATCGAACTGCTTCATTGTTCACTGTGAAATTTGGCGACCGCAATATAAGACGACCATCCATTTGCATACCCGACCCTTCCGCCTTCCTTGTCCCCGGTATTAGCGAGAAGCTGCCATCATTTTCTGAGGGATCAAGAGTTCGGGTCATCAATAGCGCTAGATGGGGAAAGGTCCAATCAATATCATCCGCGCCGGTAACTCTTGAAACCGGAATATCGGCCCCCGGTGCGAATATCGAGCTTGATGATGGCACAATAGAATTCATTCCTTTCCAGAACCTCGAGATCATTGAGTAACGCAAATCCGATAACTGGCACAGTAATTGCATACTAATGCCAGTAGAAAGGAATCTCAATGAGACTCCCAAGGAGGTATGGAAATGGAATACGAATTCACGGCTAGCAAGCCCTCAAATCGACCGTTTACTGTTCTTGCCAGTATTATGGGTGCAGTGCTGGTCATTGGACTGGTCGGGGTTGGGGCTGTTGCTCTGCAGAACTATGAGACATCAGGAGAAGGTTGGCCCTCATCTCTGACCTCAGAGACCAACGCAGTTGAGTGGCCTGTGTCAGTCGCTTATGCCGAAAATGAATTGCCTATCCTGCGCGAGGTCGCACCAGAGCCCATCGAGATCATGCCGGTGGAGAATTTCAAGATCTCAAAGGAAGATTTAGTCCAGCCAAAGAGTGCGCCAGATACGAAACCGCAAGAGATTGCCATGGCAACCACTACTCTTCCTAATACCAGCCTGGTTACGAAATCTCAAACTGATGCTGTCGTTGTCGATGAACTACCTGAAAGTGGACTGGGCCTCGGTGCATCGCTAATGGCATCTGCTTCACTCATTTCAGCCATCATTGCCTCGCGCAAATTTCGCAGCGCGCTATAATCGAGCGTATGGATAGCTTAGTTAGCTATCCTTATGCCCGATTGTCATGCATCTAGAATGGCACAACAGCACTTGTGAGCTCGATTACCCCAAGCAGGGAACCTCTTTTCGTTATCTCGAGTTAATCACCTGCAGACTTTCCTTTCCCCTGTCCAAAGGCAGCCAAGCGAATAAATGTCAGATCACAGCATCGGGTACTTTTAGTGCTCTGCACCACAGATCCGGCAAATCTGTTGATCTAGTTATTTGGAGTACAGAGTTCGATTCGCATATCTGAGAAATCAGCTAGAGAAATTGTCCGTTTGACCTAAGGAGGCATTATGGAGGTGATTGAATCAGGAATTGGCGAGTTGATCCAACCACCAGATCTTGAAGCCTTTCGCGCCTGGAACAGAGAGAACAAACCTCGGACGCTGTTGGACAAACGCATGACCGAGAAAGAGGCTATAAGCCGATTTGTGAAAGATGGAGACTATATCGGCACTGAACTCTATGGGACGGTACGATGTCCGATGTCACTGGTACGAGAGCTGATCCGTCAGGGTAAACGCAGGTTCTCCGTTGCTGGTCAGGGAGTTCTCGAGCTGGATATGATGCTGGCTGCGGGAATGGTCGACAAGCTTGATATTACCTATATCGGCATGGAACTTTACGGCGTATCTCACGGATTGAGACGAACAGTCGAGGGAAGGCAATTGGCGGCTGTGACTGATTGGAGTAATGCTGGAATCACCTGGCGATTCAAAGCCACAAGTATCGGTGCTCCATTTCTGCCTGTTAGCGCCATGTTAGGCACCGACACATTTCGCTATTCAGCGGCAAAGACTGCCAAGTGCCCCTTTACCGGAAAGACTGTGTGTTTGGTTCCAGCCCTAGTGTTGGACGTTGGCTTGATCCATGTTCACCGTGCTGACAAGTATGGCAATTGCCAGATCGAAGGCATTAGCGGTTTCGCATTTGAGATGTCTCGAGCATGCAAGCGATTGATCATCAGCGCGGATGAGATCGTGCCAACTGAGGAAATACGCAAGTACCCTGATCGCACAATGATCCCATTTTATCTAGTGGACGCGGTGGTACTCGCACCATTCGGATCGCATCCAGGCGAACTAGCATATGTTCACAACCGGGATGAACCAGTGATAAAGGAATGGATAGAGGCAAACAAGACTCCAGAAGGCGCACAAGAGTACCTCGACAAGTATGTGTACAGGGTTAAGGATCACAAGGAATACTTGGAGCTCATAGGGGAAGATAGATTGAATGAGTTGCGAACAAGGCGGGAGGTATAAAATGACCAATTACAGCCCGAATGAATTGCTGATATGTGTTGCAGCGCGTATGTTTGAGGATGCTCGAACTTGTTTTGTTGGCACCGGCATCCCCATGCTTGCCGCCTCGCTTGCACAGCGTCTGTATGCACCGAACCTGGTAGCGGTGTTCGAGTTTGGCGGAACTGGCGCGCAGCTTGAAGAATTACCCATTGCAGTGGGCGGTATGCGCACCTTTCACAAAGCTGCGGCTGCCACCGGCATCTGCGATGTAATGGAAACAGCGCAACGAGGTTTCATCGATTATGGTTTTATCGGTGGTGCTCAGATCGATCCCTACGGCAATCTGAACTCGACTGTAATCGGAGACTATGACGCTCCCAAAGTTAGACTTCCAGGAAGCGGAGGGGGTAACGATGTCGGTTCACTCTGTTGGCAAACAATCGCTCTCATGAAACACGACAAACGCAGGTTTGTACCCAAAGTTGATTTCATAACGACTCCAGGATACCTTAGCGGTCCTGGCGCTCGAGAAAGAGCTGGTCTTCCTGCCAATTCAGGACCGCTTGCAGTGATCAGTACGCTATGCACCATGACCTTTGAGACAGAGACCTGCCTCATGCAGGTCAAGTCACTGCACCCGGGTGTGACTGTTGACCAAGTAGTTGAGAACACCGGATTTGACATAGGGCTTGCACCTGATATGGATCAAAATCAACCGCCCACGGATGAGGAACTCTACCAACTACGTCACGAGATTGACCCGACGCGGCTTTACATTTAGTCACTGCTTGTTCAGACAATTCCATCACATTTGCGTTATTGTCATTTATGCTACACACCAAGTCAACAAGGAATCTCAAGCGGCTGATCGCAGTGGCTCTGGTTATTATTGGTGCGGTCACTCTATATGCTTGGCAAATTGAGCCAAGATGGCTTCAGATACGCGAGATAGCTGTTGAACTCAACATTCCATACGAGTTCGACGGTTACACTATAGCGCAGATCAGTGACATTCACGCTAGCCCGGATCTACCCCCAAGACAACTTGAGCGCGCAATTGCCAAGATCAGCCAATTCCACCCGGATATCCTGGTGGTAACCGGGGACTGGGTATCATATCGAGCAGAATATGCTCAAGAACCAGCCCAAATTGTGTCCACTGCCCAAACTAACTCCGGCATTTATGGCATTCTGGGCAATCACGATCATTGGACCAATGCGGACACCGTCGCTCGACTCGTTGAAGAGGTAGGCATAAAGCTGCTGCGCAATCAGTCTGTCAAGGTAGAGAGAAACGGAGCTGCTATCTACCTTGCAGGTATCGATGATATATGGGAAGAGCAGCATGATCTGCATACTGCATTGCGTGATGTGCCCGCAGACGCTTCTGTGATCCTGCTGGCTCACGAACCAGATATTGCTGATGAGATTGCAGAAGAAAGCAGGGTCGTGTTCCAGCTATCAGGACACAGCCATGGGGGACAGGTCTCTCCCCCACTCATCGGACCGTTGATTCTACCCTATCTGGCACAAAAGTACCCGGCAGGATTAGCGCAAGTAGGGGGTCTGCTAGTTTACACCAACCGTGGATTAGGAAATATGCGTCCTCTGGTACGTTTCAATTGCCGCCCCGAGATCACACTGATCACGTTGCATAGTCGGAAATAGCAAACTAGAGTAGGTCTGACAGATCCAGTCCCCTGGCAGTAGACCGCTTTTCTGCCCATTCAGACCAATCTAGTGGAGGTTTCTCAATATCGGCTTCATCTCTCCGCACCAGCACAAGAGCTTCCTCCGGACAGCTTGAAATACATACGCCGCATCCAACACAGCGCACATCGTCGATCTCTGCTACATCTAGAACCTCGATAGCTTCGAAAGGACAGGCATCAGCACATAGAGCGCAAGCTATGCAGAGCGAATCATCTACCTTATTGACAAATGCGGAACGAGCCACTACATTCGCTGCCCCCAACTCTGCAGCCCCGCGTAGAATACCGCAGCAGCATGTGCAGCAACTGCATATGAACCACAGTCCTTCCTGCTGATTCGAGGTGGTGTGCACCAAGCCAGCATCGGCGGCACGTTTTAACGTTGCCAGCGCTTCTTCCTTGGTGAGAGCGCGCACATGTTCGGAGTTGTCGAAATATCCTGGAGCTTGGCTTATGACCATGCACACATCAACCGGATACTCACATTCCTTGCCTATAAGTTTCTGCTGCACGCGGCAGATACAATCCAAGACGGACCACGCCTTCCCTCCCCCCACCACTGCGGCGGCAGTTTCGTAGGGCTCAATATTGATCTCATGAGGAATGCTCTCTTGAACTGGAAGAACACGAGTGTGTTGAGGAGCAACCACCAACGCTTCTGAATGTACCGATTCAAAGTAGCGCTCAACCAGATCAGCAAGCTCTTGATCCAAATTGTGCAACTGGCTTTCATAGAACCCTATAAAAAAAGGTCGAATGCTGAAACCAAGAACACGCTTGCCATCCTTATGAATTCGTGCTGGCAGCACCAAATCCTTTTTCGCCATAGCCTTTAGAAGTGATTTGACCTCATCCGGCGACTCGCCCATTCGCTCGGCTAGTACTTGCACCGTTTCTGGTGACAGTTTCATCAAAGCTCCCAGACGAGCTTCATCGGGTTCGAATATCCGCTCAAGGATACGCAACTCAACACCATCAGGTGTCGACGGATATCCATTGGGCAGTGCATCAAGCTTTTCTGCAAGTTGTCGATAAGCCTGGTCACCCATTCTGTTCTCCTTTGGAAGCTGCCGATATTTCGGTCTTGGCGCTGTCAGCCAGTGCTGAATTGATGGCTTTACGCAGTCCCTCTTTGGGTGCTTCGTAACCCCATCCTATCTCCTGACCATTGATATAAATCTCTCGAGCAATCTGGTGGGTTAACAGCACTTTTCGATCATCGGCAGAGAACTCACGCAGCACAACGCGGTCTCCAAATTCCTCTGCAACCTCTCTGACTCGGACTGCTTCGATATCGCATGTCGCACAAAAAGTATTCCAATACAGATCGATGACCACCTTGTCCTCAACAGGCGTAAAAGCGTATTCAGGTTCTAGCAGCTTGGGTAGCTGCACTTTATCCCACAGTTTTGCCAAGAGTGCGGTACTGCCGCGTCGCTGATGCTCTTTATAACCCAAGTGCAGGAAGAATGATGCGGGCATGAACCAGAAATCGTGCAAATAGCCAATAGTGACAACACCGGCTTTCTTCATAGATTTAGCTCGATCTTCTACCGCCAGAACTAATAGCTCGCCAATACCCTGTTTCTGGTATTTGTTCTTCACAAAGAGGCAAGGAATAACTAACAAATCAGCGCCGAGAGGCCCCCAGGGAGAGATCTCAATAGGCATTGAATAGGCAAAGCCTACTCTCTCTCCATCTTTCAATGCCACCTTTACACTAAACCCATGCTCCTTATGAGCATGAAACCAAGCACAGCGGCGAACGCTGCTGGCGTCGATTTCTTCGGACTCGTTCTCGTGGGTGCAGGTAGAGACAAAGTACTCGTCCTGCTGAGTCATCTCACGAATTTCGAGGGTCACGATTTATCTTTGTTTACTTTGGAAAGCTAATTCTCGATTGGATCTGGTTTACACAAAAACTTGCGCTTGGATGCATCTTGACCACACTTGATGCAGATAAACCTAGAGTTGGAAGTCCTTTTCTCAATCTTTTGCCAGTTATTCTGCTTCTTTTCCGTTAGTTCGCACATCTTTTTGGCCATTGCAACTATCTCGCGGCAATCTGCTCGCCGAACTGCAGCATTTGCTTGACCATCTCTCTCTCGGGCGATTCAGCATATACTCTAAGCACCGGCTCGGTGCCCGACGGCCTGATGAGAAGCCATCCATCGTCGGCTAACAAATATTTCACTCCATCAGTGGTAATAACATCCACCACGCTCTGGCCTCCAATTTCCGCTGGTGCACCGTCGATCAATCTCCGCACCATGTCCGATTTGGATACCGGATTAGTAAGTGCAAGATCAGTTCGCTGGTAATGCGCAGGACCAACATCCTGCAACAGATCATCGACTAGCTCAGATAGCGGTACCCCCGCGTCTGCGATCACTTCAAGGAGCAACAAGCCCATCAGAATGCCGTCACCCTCTGGAATATGACCCTTGATGCTCATTCCCCCTGACTCTTCACCTCCCATGAGCACATCGTCAGTGCGCATCAGCTTGGCAATGTAATTGAATCCTACCGGCGTCTCGTGCAGCTCCAGGTTGTTGCGTGCGGCAATGCGGTCGATCATACGTGTGGTTGAAACAGTGCGTACAACGCTCCCCTTCATACCTCGCTTGTCAATGAGGTATCGAAGAACCAAGGCAAAGATCCGATGCGGGTCCACGTAGTTGCCCTTGTCATCCATAGCTCCTATCCGGTCTGCATCCCCATCCGTGGCAATACCAACAGTGCCAAATCCATTCTGGATGGCAGATGAGAGTGCGCTGAGATAATGTGCCATTGGTTCAGGGTGGATACCACCAAAGCCAGGATTCATATCACCCCGGATCTCATGAACATAGCAACGGGAGCGAGCCAGCAGCTCCTTTATCGCCCCACGACCTGACCCATACATTGGATCAGTCACCACCCGCAGCTCTCCAGAAGAGATACGATCCATGTCCACCAAAGTAGCCAAATGTTCATAGTATGCCCAGGCGGGATCGAACTTGCGGATCATTTGGTTCTCAAGTCCTACATTGAGATCAATCAGATTGGGCCCGTGCATCTGCTCCTGATTCCGCACCAGAAAGCGCTCAACTTGGCGGCTGTCATCGATAGAGGCTGCTCCTCCGTAAGGCGCTTTGAGTTTGAGCCCGTTGTAGCGCGGCGCATTGTGACTGGCAGTTATGACAATGCCGGCAGCGGCTTTCTTGTTGACCACGGTATAGGACACTGCCGGAGTCGGTGTGTCCGCCCGGCTCAACCAAGCAATGATGCCATTACCAGCCATAACCCGGGCAACCTCTGCGGCATAGCGGTCGGAGAGGAATCTTGTATCGTAACCAATGACTACCTGGGGTTGGTCATGTGGCGAACGGGAGCGGATCATATCTGCGATCGCTTGTGCCACCAAACGCAGGTTGTTGAAAGTGAAAGTATCGCTGATTACCGCACGCCATCCGTCAGTACCAAAGCTAATGGTCATCAATCCTCCCACCTTGTCGCCAATCCATGCAATCGGATTCGATCCTATTAGATGTCATAGCAAACAAAATAGCCAATCGAAATGGAGAAAACACTTGTGTATTTTGA
The DNA here is from genome assembly GCA_039714055.1 of Chloroflexota bacterium. Taxonomy (GTDB): domain Bacteria; phylum Chloroflexota; class Anaerolineae; order Promineifilales; family UBA4811; genus JBDLKB01. Next base: position 7,984 of record JBDLKB010000005.1, on the reverse strand, counting down.
GCGCTGATTCAATGCAGCAGAATGCAATCAATTGCGCGGTGAGTCAATTTAATAATGAGTCGAATTAGACTGATTTCTTAAGCTGCTCAAAATCCGCACGTAGTTTAGCTTCGCGTTCTGACATAGCAGTTTCGATCTCTTTCTTGAGTTGTTCGAATTTGACCGACAATTCCTGCTGCATCGATTCACCCGTCATAGGCGCAAACAACAATGCGACTGCGGCACCAACGACAGCGCCGCTCATCACCCCAGCGAGAAATGAAATGAACTTGCGCATATAGTCACCTTCCTTTATCCTTGTATTCTGAGGATATCCATTATAGCCCACGTGACAACAAAGGTAAACTAGGCATGTGGGTGCATTCAAATGGCAATGACCAATCATCATAATAACCAGACTGTGGAACCTGAACCCGAGATGATCACCATCGTTGAAGGGGCGATACCGGAATTTGTCCCTCATGGTGTTGGGTGGGCATATGCATTGACCGATGGTGTTGGTCCGCAGGAAATCGCACTGTGCGAGATGCGCACATTTAATGGTGAATCAATGATGCAGCGTTGCCGCACTGCCTGGTCAGAGAAAAGACCTGTTCTGTTAGATTACCCAAACCGACTCGGTTTGCGCCGGACGGTTCAAGTACTGGCAGCCAGCATAGAGGCAGTTGAAGAAGGTGATATTCTCAAGCTGTGGGTCAAATCTCCTGAGGAAGATGAGGACTAGTCTGATTCTATGACTGTCCGTCGATGCCATATTTGTCGGTCAAATCCTGCCGAAGAACGCCGCTATCAGGGTGATGGATTGGCTGACGGCAAGGAATGTCCAATTTGTTATTCTCCCACCTGCCGCTTTCACCTCGCAACCGTCCGCTGGCGCTGGCGTGACTCAGGTGAAGTGGATTCAGAGCAGATATGCCGGCAGTGCAAACGCAGCTATCGCCATCGCGCTTGGGATGCCCACAAACGGGATTGGATCAGCTAGGAAGTATTCAGTAAAGAACGCCATTACAGGAGGGTAGTCAGTGCCTATCACCATAGTTATAGGAAGCCAATGGGGAGATGAGGGAAAGGGTCGAATCACCGATATGCTTGCTGCTGAAGCTGTCCTGGTTGCCCGTTTCAACGGGGGGGACAATGCGGGTCATACGGTGACCGTGGGCGATCAGATATTCAAATTGCATCTCGTACCCTCTGGGATCGTCCAGCCAAACGCCTTAGCAGTGATGGGCTCGGGTATGGTCATAAATCCCAAGAAACTACTCGACGAGATGGATTATCTGATGGACTCGGGGATCGAAGTTGATCCTCAGCGCTTGGGAATCAGCGCTGGAGCCCATCTGATTCTGCCCAGTCACATCGCAATTGACGGAGCTGCCGAGATTGCTCGTGGAGATGGAGCCATAGGAACAACCAAGAGAGGAATTGGACCAGCTTACGCTGACAGAACAGCGCGTGAAGGACTCCGCGTGGGTGACATGCTGGCTTCCGACTTTCGGCAGAGAGTGATCCGACGCATTTTGGATCAAAACAAGGGCATTGTAGCGCTCTACAACTTACCTCCGCTGGATGCAACTGAGATCGCAAACAGGTACGAACAATATGCGGAAAGAATGCGACCATTCATCACCGACGTCAGCGAGCAAGTGCATCAGGTGCTTAAGCGCGGCGGCAGAGTGTTGGCTGAAGGTGCACAAGGCACTCTACTTGATATCGACCACGGTACCTATCCATTTGTCACCAGTTCTAATCCGATATCGGGGGGCGTGATAACCAGCCTTGGTGTTGGACCGCATACAGTAGACCGAGTAATTGGAGTCAGCAAGGCATTCCAGTCGCGTGTTGGAGAAGGGCCTATGCCAACTGAACTTTCCGGTGAGCCAGCAGTGGCTCTACGCGGTACGGGCGAGAATCCGTGGGATGAGTTCGGAACCACCACAAGACGACCTCGTCGATGTGGTTGGCTCGACCTGGTTCTATTGCGCTACGCCGCGCGAATCAATGGTTTCACAGAGATGATGATCACCAAACTCGATGTGCTTTCAGGTATTGAGCCACTAAAAACATGTGCCGCATATCGATACCAGGGTCAGACATGGAATGATATGCCGTTTGGACCTGATGCTCTGTCCAAGGTGGAGCCGATTTATGATGAACATCCTGGTTGGCATGAACCTATTATGAGCGCACGCAATCGTGAGCACTTGCCTGGGCCCGCATTGGAATACCTTCAAACAATTTCCACCGCGGTAAATGTTCCCATCAGTTATGCGTCAGTGGGACCTGAACGCGACCAGATCGTTCACTTCAAATCCACCATCTAACAACATCGATCGTGATCATTTGCAATATTTTGGCACTATAGATTCCTCAGAAGATGTGTCCCTGTCTTGCCATTCCCAAAGGATACACTATAATTGCCCGCGAATTCTTGTTATAAGGGAGAGTCCATGAGTAATGTTTACCCCGCTGGGGATGATGTATCGTCAGATGCTAGCTGGTTTGACCCCAGCAACAGTTTCGATGTGCCCGTGCGCGGCGAGATTCGCACCGGAACTGTAGTGACCAATGAAAAGAACGAGATTCTGATTGACATTAGCGCTAAATCAGAAGGTGTAATCGACCGCCGCGAAGTCGAAGGAATGACTGACAGCGATCGCAAAGAGTTAAAGGTCGGACAGCAAGTATCGGTCTTTGTTGTCAATCCGGAAGATCGTGACGGATACACCATCCTCTCGATTTCGCGTGCCGAAGAGGAATTGGACTGGCAACGAGCAGAAGAGCTCAAGGAAAGTAAAGACGTCTTTGAGGGCATAGTAACCGACTTTAACAAGGGCGGCGTACTGGTAAAGATCGGACGTCTTCGCGGATTTGTACCCGCTTCGCAATTGGACTCCAATAGAAACGATATCGGTCATGGACCAACTCCTGAAGAACGTTGGGGCAACCTGATGGGCAAGACGGTTCGTTGCAAAGTGATCGAAGTAGATCGCGATCGCAACCGTCTCATCCTTTCGGAACGTTACGCAGTCAAAGAGTGGCGTGACAGCCAGCGAGAAAAACTTATCGACGAGCTCAAGGAAGGAGATACCCGGGACGGACGTGTCATAAACTTGGCAGATTTCGGTGCATTTGTCGATATCGGCGGGGCTGACGGGTTAGTTCATATCTCGGAGCTTTCCTGGAAGCGAGTCAACCATCCAAGCGAAGTAGTCCAAGTAGGTGAGCAAGTCGAAGTATACATTCTAAACGTTGATCGTGAACGACAGCGTATTGGTCTCAGCATCAAACGCTGCCTGCCTGATCCGTGGGCACAGATCGAGGAAGAATATCGGGTTGGCACCCTGGTGGAAGGTACAGTAACCAAGTTGACCAAGTTCGGCGCATTCGCCCAGATCAAAGGTCAGGATCACATCGAAGGATTGATCCACATCTCTGAACTTTCCAGTGAGCATGTAGAACATCCATCCAGCATAGTCCAGGAAGGTGATACGTTACCCATGCGCGTGATCCGTTTGGATTCCGAACACCGCCGGCTTGGCCTAAGTCTAAAGCAGGTTGCTTCAGATGAATTCGAGGATCATGACTGGGGTGAGGTCAGCCAATGGCCTGACCAAGTTGAATCCGCTGATTTCTAAAAGACTTCGCGAGATTTACATTGTTACTCCAACGACCGCCAGATGGCGGTCGTTTTTCTTCTCCAGTCTTTTTTGACACAATGGAGTGCCTGGTTTACACTTGAACATGGAGGTCCCAAGACGCTTTGGCGATAAGTGATCGAGGATAAACTCTCAGGAGATATTAGTGGCATCCAGAAAAGAACGATTTTCCCAGCGTGCGCGACAAGTTTTGAGCCTGGCACAAGAAAATGCTGAGCGAATGAATCATGCGCGTATAGACGCTGAGCACATTCTCATTGGTTTGTTGGAGGAAGGTGGCGCTGCAGGTCAGACATTGAAGGACCTGGGGCTGGGATTGAATGAAGTACGCACATTGGTAGAGCGAATATCGACTGCTAAACCAAAGGAGCCTGAATCTCAGCTTGAGCTTGCTCCCGGTGCTAAACGGGTCTTGGAATTGGCCCTGGACGAAGCTCGCCGCACGGGTGACAAATACGTCGGCACAGAACATCTTCTCTTGGGTTTGATGCGGCATAATGAGGGAATCGTACAGGATGTCTTGCGCCGGTTCAGAATCACAAAGTCACAAGTCAGGCGTAGGGTGCATAGACTACTGGAGGATTCGCCGGCTGATCTAAGCCCCGAAGGCGCTGCCACAAAAGACAAAGGACGAACTCCAGTTGTGGATCAGTTGACCACGGATCTCACCCAACTGGCTAAAGAATCCAAGTTAGACCCTGTCATTGGACGTGAATCGGAGATCGAGCGTGTTATCCAGATCCTGGCGCGCAGGACAAAGAACAACCCTGCACTGATAGGTGAACCGGGCGTAGGCAAAACTGCCATCGCGGAGGCATTGGCACAGCGTATAGTGTCTGGCGAAGCTCCTGATCCATTGCTGAACAAACGGCTACTGCAGCTTGACGTGGGTGGATTGGTTGCAGGCACTATGTATCGCGGGCAATTCGAAGAACGTCTGAAGCGTGTCATAGAGGAACTAAAGTCTAGTGAAACGATCCTCTTCATTGATGAGGTTCATATGATTGTGGGAGCCGGGTCCGCTGGCAGCTCCATAGACGCAGCTAACATTCTCAAACCGGCACTCGCCCGGGGTGAGTTGCAATGCATCGGCGCCACCACTGCGGAAGAGTATCGCAAACACATCGAATCGGATACTGCGCTGGAAAGGCGATTCCAACCAATATATGTCAATGAGCCCACGGTGGAAGAGACCATCAGTATCCTCCATGGCATTCGCAAACCATACGAGAATCATCACGAGTTAACTATCTCAGATGAAGCAATTGAAGCCGCAGCTCACTTTGCGGCACGCTATGTTACCGAACGCTTCCTACCGGACAAAGCGATCGACCTTATTGACGAAAGCGCATCCCGCGTACGGATGTACACTGGTCCCTCAGCTAGGGAGTTACGAGAAACTTACGTAGACTTGAGATCGGTGCGCTCTGAGCTTGAGAAAGCTATTGACCAGGAGCGCCAGAGCGATGCTGACTTGCTCAGCCAGAGGGAATCGGAACTGCAGGAGAAGATTGATTCTCTGCGTGAAGCATGGAGATCGCCAGACAATCGACCCATCCTGGGTGAGGAAGACATAGCTGAAGTGGTGGCAATGTGGACCGGGATCCCGGTATCCAAGATCGCTGGGGAGGAATCGGAGAGATTACTCTCTATGGAATCTGCCCTACACGAGCGGATTGTAGGACAAGACGAAGCAATATCTTCAATTTCCAAAGCAGTACGACGATCTCGCGCCGGTCTTAAAGACCCCAAGCGACCTATCGGTTCGTTCATGTTTCTGGGACCCACTGGTGTGGGTAAAACCGAACTTACAAAGGCATTAGCCGAGTTCATGTTCGGTAGCGAAGACGCCCTTATCCAACTTGATATGTCCGAATTCATGGAGCGTCACGCTGTGGCGAGAATGGTTGGTTCTCCACCAGGATATGTTGGCTACGAGGACGCAGGGCAGCTTACTGAAGCTATTCGCAGGCAGCCTTACTCAATCGTGGTCTTTGACGAGATTGAGAAAGCACACCCTGATGCCTATAACATTCTACTGCAGATCATGGAGGAGGGGCAACTTTCAGACGCCAAAGGACACAAGACCGACTTTCGCAATGCGATTGTCATCATGACCTCCAACATCGGCGCTGACTTGATCAAACATGGAACTGGATTGGGCTTCCAGATGCAACGAGAGCAAGAGGACGAACAGAAAGAAGCATATGACACTATGCGAGAGACATTGCTAGAGGAGCTCAAGTATCAATTCCGCCCCGAATTCCTCAATCGCGTTGATAGCATTGTTGTGTTTCGCGCTCTATCTGAGGAAGATATCACCGAGATCGTAGATCTTGAGATGGCAAAAGTTGAGGCGCGCCTCCTCGAACAAGGATTAGTGCTGGACCTAACTTTGAAAGCCAAAGAGTACCTAGCAAAAGAAGGTTACGATCCCGATTATGGTGCTAGGCCGCTGCGCAGAGTGATTCAGATCCAAGTTGAGGACCTGCTGTCTGACGCCCTTCTTTCAAACAAATATGCCGCTGGTGACGCCATCGTTATCGACGTGTCTGATGAAGGTTTGACACTGAAGAAAGCTCGTAAACGACCCAAGCGTACCGCGGAACCAATTAGCTGAAAACGCCAGTTTAGTTGTTATCTAGACTCCACTGCATGATATTGGAGTCTATTCCCCACGAGCCCGGATCAACCCCTATCAGTCTGTCACTGATACCCACAGAGCGCAGGGGACTGTAGAGCCACACATACGGCAAGTCATCATATAGCATCCTCTGCACCTGCTGGTATAGAACTGCGCGATCAGCCCATCGGCAACCGTCTATAGTACTTGCTGTTTCCCATTTCTCTTCCAATTCAACATTGTGATACGAAACAAAGTTGTGCCCCAAGAGCGGCACATCGGAAGACGAATGGAAAATATGGCGGTCGAAATCCTCCATTCCTAGGGAGATATCAGTCCAACTCATAACAGCAAGATCAAATTCTTGCCCAAGCAGTTTACCGGTGAAAGGTCCCCACTCTAGTGCCGACAAGTTGACATTGATTCCAATAACACCAAGTTGTTCAGCTATCAATCGAGCGATCCTCGTGCGCTTCTCGCTACTCTCGTTCACGACCAGAGTTAGTGCAAGTTCTTGCCCATCTCGTTGACGGAGACCAGTGTCAGAATCCAACTGCCAGCCGGCGGCATTTAATAATTGATCAGCAGTCTCAAGATCGGGACCAAGCACCTCTAGATCTTGATTATATGCCCATTGAATAGACGGGATCATATTGCCAGTCATGGGAATACCCTGTCCGGCTTCTGCCTCGGAGATGATGGCATTCTTATCGATACCTAGGGCAATTGCCTGGCGCACACGCAGGTCTGAAAGGATTGGATGGTCACCATGTTCATCATTCAGCACTTGCACACCAGTGGCCTCATTCTCGAAAAATCGCGATTGTGGATTTTCCGGGTCACCCAACTGGAACGCCAGGTAATAGTACGAGTCATCTGGAACCTGCTTAACAGATGCATTGTTAGCTAGTTCGACACGAGAGAGCGACTCCGCTGGGATGTTCTCGATGAGATCCACCTCTCCAGTGCGAATCAAGCGAGATTGTTCCGCCAGATCGGGCGCGAAGCGAATGAGTAAACCATCCAGGTATGACTCACCTTGCCAATATCTTGGGTTTCGATGCAAGGTGACATGATCCCCAGGTACCCAATCATAGTATTGAAATGGTCCACTGGCGACACGTGGCGCTTCGTTTGATTCGTTGGAAGGAATCCCAGTAAAAGCTGTGTCATCAACACTGTCTAGCAAAATCTCTCTGGTCAGCAGTGTATCCAGCTCATCTTCACAGTGAGGACAATAGATATGCCGGGGGAGCCAGGGAAGTGTCAGAACCTTCAGTGATGTACAGTCACTGTCACGCAGTTCAACCACAACCTGATAATCGTCGATCTTTTCCATTGACTCTATGGGTGCCACCATTTCTAATTGCGGAGTGTTCAATCCACCGCTGGCTTCTGCCCACATCAGGGCGGCATAGGTGTAGATGAAATCATCAACAGTGATCGGTTGACTATCACTCCATTCGGCACCACTCTGGATGGTTAAGGAAATGGTATCTCCACTCATCTGCCAGGTCTCGCACAGATCGCATGCCAACATGCCAGTGTGAGCGTCACGTTTGAACATACCACTGTAGATCAAGGAGATTACTCGGAGTGAGCTAGGGTCGTTGGAAAGCAGAGGGTTAAAGCCGCTGATCTCATCGGCAGCCGCAATCACAGCCACTCCACCCTTCTGGTCTGGCTTGCGCACAGCAACTGGAGG
>JBDLKB010000004.1:0-18077 GCA_039714055.1 Chloroflexota bacterium | reverse complement strand
GTTGAGCAGCGGCGCCAGAGCACGCCGCGCGCTGCTTTTGCCAGCGGCGCTTTCACTGGGCTTGATGATCTCGTTCAACTTTGACTCTTTGCGCAATCTCTACTACGAACCACCATACGCGAGAACTGACTATAGAGGCATGGCGCAGATGATACAAGAGGCCTCTCGCGATACCGATGCCATAATCCTCAACGCTCCAAATCAATGGGAAGCATTCACTTATTACTACCATGACGTTGATAGGGTTTACCCTCTACCGCTTGAACGCCCGGTTCAAATGGAATCACTTTATAATGCCCTCGAGAACATCAAGAACGAGCACGATTGCGTATTCTGTTTGTTCTGGGCAGAGCAGGAATCAGATCCTGACCGGCTGGTGGAACGCTGGCTTGATGATCACGGATACAAAGCCCGGGATGAGTGGTGGGGAGATGTCCGTCTTGTGGCTTATGCCTTGGCTGTAGAACCAGCAACTGAGCCGGACATTGAGGTCGATGTATTATTTGGCGACCATATACGGCTCGAAGGCTATTCGTTAGCGCGAGATCAAGTCCTCCCTGACGATGTGATCCAACTGACTCTATTCTGGCAGGCGACGGAATCAGTTGATGAGCGCTATAAAGTTTTCCTTCATTTACTATCTTCAGAAGGTCAAGTTGTTTCCCAGCGTGACAGCGAACCTGGTGGGGGAGCTTCTTTCACAAGCACCTGGGTGCCTGGTGAAACAGTAAAGGACAATCATGGAGTATTTGTGCCGCAAGATACCGAGTCTGGGACATACCAGCTCGTTCTAGGTCTTTATCCGCTTCATGATCCAAATTCCAGGCTGCCGGTAGTTCGCGACAACATACCCGCCGGCGACATATTTCCAATCAGCGATATAGTCATCTCCAGCTCTAGATAATACCTCTCACGCCTGAAAGTGAAATCTATCACTAGCGTAGGAGAAATGTAGGGTAACCGTTTCTCTCGCGTCCAGCTAGAAACCCTCCATATGCGGAAAATCATAGTTGAAGGGTGAATTCTCTTCTTCTCCTCCTTTTGAGAGAGCCGGGGTCGGCGCCCGGCTCTCGTTGTGTTTAGCTTGTCACCTCTTTGGATGAAGCTACAATCCACCGCTATGAGCCCATTATCCTCACAACGTCGCATTGCGCGCGCAGCCAGCATAGTAATGGTTGCCACCTTGGGGGCGCGTCTGTTGGGTTTATTGCGGCAGATGATCATTGGTCACTTTTTTGGCACCTCCCTCGATATGGATGCCTTTGCCGCTGCGAATGTGGTGACTGAGACTCTGTATCTTGTGGTCGCTGGCGGAGCGTTAGCATCTGCTTTCATGCCAGTCTTTAGCAGTCTCTTATCACGGGACAAACGCCAGGATGCGTGGAATTTAGCTAGCCGGACCACAAATTTGATATTTCTGTTTGTCCTTGTTCTGTCTCTATCAGCCGGCATATTTGCTCGACCAATCGTAGAGGGGCTGCTAGCACCCAATATGTCCCATGAGGGACAAGTACTCACCGTTGAGTTGCTGCGGATAATGCTTGCTGCCACTGTGATCTTTAGTGTTAGCGGCCTTATGATGGGTATCTTGAATGCCCATCAGCACTTTTTGCTTCCAGCGCTAGCCCCTATGATGTACAACCTGGGCATAATCGGCGGAATCCTTCTGCTGGAGCCGGTATGGGGTGTTCACGGTGCAGCAGTTGGAGTGGTCATTGGCGCTGCGTTTCATTTACTGGTACAGCTTCCTGGGCTGCGCGGAAGAAAGGCAATCTATATTCCTTCGCTGCAGGTAAAGGACAAGCACGTTCAGCAGGTACTTCGCCTGATGGGACCTCGCGTGCTCGGTTTGGCAGTTGCAAGGGTTAACTTTTGGGTGAATACCAATCTGGCTTCAGCATACGGAGAAGGTGCTGTAAGCGCGCTGGATTATGCCATGAAAGTGATGCTGCTGCCGTTGGGTGTGGTGGCGCAAGCGGTAGGAATAGCGGCTTTTCCAACTTTCTCTGAGCTAGCAGCGGTTGAAGATATAGCGACTCTACGCCGAACGCTGTCAACTACTTTGCGCACGGTGCTTTTTCTCACTTTGCCTGCCACTGTTGGATTGGTTTTACTGCGAGTACCCATTGTGGAACTCTTATTCCGGCGTGGCGAATTTGATGATAAATCCACCCTCAGCGTAGCGTGGGCTTTGGCATTCTACGCCGTTGGGCTTGCTGCTCATGCGGGGTTAGAGATCATCGTGCGTGCTTTCTATGCTCTCCATGACACTAAAACTCCGGTGGTTGTGGGGTCAATAGCCATGGTAATGAATGTGGTGTTGAGCATATTGCTTAGCCGCTGGTTTGACTCACAAGGCTATCTTCCCCATGGAGGGCTGGCATTAGCAAACTCGATCGCTACTGCGGGGGAAGCAGTGTGGTTGGTGTTGCTGATGCGCAAGAGACTCGATGGTCTTGAGGGAAGCTACATGTTCCAAGGGGTTGTGCGAGCTTCCCTGGCAACCGCGTTCATGGCTGCTGCCCTGCTACTCATGGACAATATTGTCAGCGACCATACTGCACTGATTCGTGCTAGTGTGGGCATTATCGCTGGTGCGGCTGCATACATCGGGGCATGTGTTGTTCTCCAAGTGGATGAACTGAGACAACTGTCTAATTACATACGGAGACGTTAGAGTGGGCGAGATCATCGAAGGTTCGGTGGAACGGGTCGTATTCCATTCGGATGAAACTGGTTTCACGGTAATACGGGTCAGACCTGACGAATCTGCTGACATCCCCGGAGAAAACCTTGATTCGACTGGACTATTCACCGTTGTCGGTCAGTTGCCTGCGATAAAACCGGGTGAGCTTTTACGGTTCGACGGGGTCTGGACGCGGCACAAGACCTTTGGCAAACAATTACGGATAACGAGTTATCAACCAGTATCACCCAAGACTCTCGAAGGGATTGAGCGTTTCCTGGGTTCCGGGCTAATTCACGGCATTGGCTCAACCATGGCGTCCAGGATAGTAAAGTTATTCGGCGCTGACACACTCAAGATCATAGATGAGGAACCGGAACGATTGGCTGAAGTCGACGGGATTGGGAAAAAGCGCGCCAAGTCCATCACCTCAGCTTGGAGCGAGACGAAGAATCTGCGCGAGGTAATGCTCTTCCTTAACACTTACGGCGTAACAACTGGAATGGCGCTGCGGGTACATCGTACCTATGGCGAGGACGCTATTCATGTAGTGCGTACCGATCCATATCGGCTGGTACCTGACATCTGGGGAATTGGATTCAAAACCGCAGACAAAATGGCAGTTAGGTTAGGATTTGCGCCTGACTCTATGCAGCGTGTTTCGGCTGGCGTGCTTCATGTCTTGGATGAAGGAACTGGACAGGGGCACACTTTTCTTCCGTTGGCTGATGTAATCAGTCGCACGGAAAAGCTGCTCGGCGTAGAAACGAGGCTGATCGAATCTTGCATCAATGAACTCGAGTCAAAGCGCGAGATCGTGGTTGACAAGGATTCGGAGGGTGATCCCGTTGTGTACCTTCCTGTCTATCTTGCTGCGGAAGAAAAGCTGGCAAAACACCTTCGTCGGGTTGTGGACGAACCTGGCAGCCGCATGCGAGATACACTGGATGACTTGCGAGGCGATTGGGTCAAGGGCAATGCTCAGCTAAGCGATCTACAAAAGCGAGCAGTAGAAACAGCGCTGAAATGCAAGGTATCCATACTTACTGGGGGACCAGGCACGGGAAAGACAACAGCTCTACGCGGACTAATAGACGTTATGGGTCAACACGATTGCACAGTGGCTTTAGCTTCTCCAACCGGTAGGGCTGCAAAGAGGCTGTCTGAAGCCACCGGTGAAGATGCCAGCACAATTCATCGTCTATTGGCATTTTCTCCTGTTGATGGTTTTCGCCATAATAGCGCCCAACTGCTGGATGTTGACATGGTGGTGATTGACGAAGTGTCGATGTTAGACCTACAACTGGCAATGCACTTGCTCGATGCAGTGGACAGCAAGAGTCATCTCTTGTTGGTAGGAGATGCTGATCAGCTTCCTTCTGTCGGAGCGGGCAATGTGTTGGGTGATCTAGTGCGATCAAGTGTTATTCCTGTGACTCGACTTGATACGGTTTACCGGCAGAGCGCCGATAGTCACATCATCAGCAACGCACACCGGATAAATCAGGGAGAAATGCCTGTATCCCCCAAATCATCAAGGGATTTCTTTTTCTTTATCGAACCAGATCCACAACGGTTAGCATCCTTGATTGTGGACATTGTGTCTCATCGCATCCCCAGACGATTCGGACTAGACCCAATGCGTGATGTGCAAGTGATGTCGCCCATGCACCGAGGGGATGTGGGAGTATCAGCTCTGAATACAAATTTGCAAGAGGCACTCAATCCAAGCAGAGAAGCAAGCGCGGAAAGAGCTTCTGGCAACCGGGTTTTTCGAATTGGTGACCGCGTGATGCAGATACGGAACAATTATCAAAAGGGGGTTTTCAACGGTGATATCGGTCGCTTGGTCAATCTCGACGGCATCGAGCAGACGGCAGTAGTTGATTTTGATGGCAATCCAGTCAGCTATGATTGGAACGAAATGGATGAATTGATCCACGCTTACGCCATTAGCGTGCACAAATCGCAGGGCAGTGAATATCGTGCTGTCGTCATTCCCGTAGCCACACAGCACTATGTGATGTTGCAGAGAAACCTGCTATATACCGCTATCACACGGGCTCGAGAGTTGGTGGTGCTTGTAGGAACCAAAAAGGCTCTGGCAATGGCGGTGCGAAATGACAAACCGGCAATACGCTATTCAGGCTTGGCGCATCGGCTGACAAATACCTCGACTAATTAGTGGGGAAGGGAATCAGCGGTAGGTCGGCTTTTCGCCAGATAAAGTGAAACTGGCGGAGGGGGTGGGATTCGAACCCACGGTGACCTGAAAGGCCACAACGGTTTTCGAGACCGCCCCATTCGTCCGCTCTGGCACCCCTCCAGCGTCGAGATTATATCATGCGCCGATTACAGTGTAAACGATTGGTGCAATTGGGGAACAACAACATTCTTGTGACCACGCCGCTCAAGTTCTTTGGCAAATGACAGGGACTGATTTTCCTCTCCGTGGATCACGAATGTGTGGGTTGGAGGATCATTTATGTTGCCCACCCAATCGAGTAATTCACGCACATCTGCGTGAGCGCTAAAGCCGTTGATGGTTTCGACTTGAGCTCGGAGTTGATACTCCTCACCAAAGATTCGTACTACCGGAGTTTTTTCGACAATCCTTCTACCCAAAGTGTTTGGTGCCTGCCAGCCCACGATCAGTATTGTATTCTTTGGATTCTCGATGTTGTTCTTTAGATGGTGTTGAATGCGACCCGCTTCGCACATACCGGATGCACTAATGATAATGGCAGGGCCATCAAGTTTGTTAATCGCCTTGCTTGACTCAACCGAACGGGTGTACTCTAGCCCGGGGAATCCGAAAGGATCACCATTCTCGAATAGGTACTCGCTGGTCTCTTGGTCGTAGCACTCGGGATGTAAGCGGAAAATGGTTGTAGCATCGATCGCAAGGGGGCTATCGACAAACACCGGCAGGTCTGCCGGTACCGTTGAGGATTTCTTGAGTTGGTTTAGGTGATATACCAGTTCCTGGGTTCTTCCTACTGCAAATGAAGGAATGATTATCTTACCTCCACGCCGTAGGGTGCGATTGATTACCTTTGCTAGTTCGCTTTCTGCCTCAGGGAGCGGTTGGTGCACTCGGTTGCCGTAAGTTGATTCGATAAGCAGGATGTCAGTGTGATCTATAGGGGTGGGATCACGCAAGATGGGGCGATCGGGACGTCCCAGGTCTCCTGTAAAGACGAGCCGTCGTGAGGTGCCATTCTCGTTGACATCCAATATGACGATGGCAGCGCCGAGAATGTGTCCTGCATCCTTGAAGGTGACCGTGATTTCCCGAGTTATCTGATAGGCTCGATCATAGCCTATAGCTAGGAAATTCTTGAGTGATGCTACCGCATCAGCGACAGTATATGCTGGTTCAACTGGGGGTTGACCTTTGCGAGCACGCTTCTTGTTCACATATGCTATATCAGATTCCTGGATGTAGGCGCTGTCACGAAGCATGGTGGCGCAGAGGTCACGGGTTGCAAAGGTGCACAGAATATCTCCCTGGAACCCAGATTTGACCAAGTTGGGTATGTTTCCTGAATGATCAATGTGTGCATGTGACAATATCATCACATTGATCTTGGAAGCGTCGAAAGGTAGTACACGATTGCGCTCCAAAGCCACCTGACGTTTTCCCTGATATAGACCGCACTCGAGTAAGATTCGATAGTTGTTGATTTCAACGATGTACTGCGAACCAGTCACAGTTCGCACCGCACCGTGAAACGTTATTTTCACGACTGTGACCTTTTGGGGGCAGAATCGCGGAGTTGTTTGAGTAAAGCACTACCATATTCATCAATCTGCCATTGGCTCAGTTCTTTGATGGCTGACAGTTCATGCATGGTCATCGGCACTTTGCGTGCGAGAGCCCACAGTGCATTCTTACTCACAATGACATCCGACTCTACTCCCCGGTTTTGGGCCGTCACTTTACGCCACTGACTGAGTCGGTCGAATCTATTAACTACTGCTCGGGAAGGTCTCGGTCGTCGAGCTGGCGGTGCTGGTGACTCTTTGGTCAAACCCTGCTGAATCACTTCCAAAAGGCGAATACCATAGCGTTGAATCTGTCGCCAGCTCAAACCAAAGATTGCCTGGAGTTCGTCAGTGAAACGGGGAAGGAGTTCTGCTAGTTCAACCAAGGTTCGGTTGGACATGACCTTAAAGGGCGGCACTCCCCTACGCTGCGCTTCACGATCGCGAAAGATATAAAGTTCGCGAAGCACTGCGTTTTGTTGAGGAGATAGATCTTGTTTACCGTTCAACAAACTCCAGAAATCATCCGGGTCGAAGGAATTCACAACAATATTTACCTGAGTGAGCCGCTGGAATCTGTCCTGAACTTCCTCAAGCCGGTTAGCCTGTTTCGCCGCTTTGTAGAATCGATCCCTCAAAGGAATGAGGTAATGGGTGTCATGCCGCGCGTAATCAATCTGCTCTTGAGTTAGCGGTCGCTTTCCCCAGTTTGCCCGTTGGAAACGTTTGTTGATGTAAACCTCAAATTCATCCTTCAGGATCGCCGCTAGCCCGACCTTCTTTCTCCCTAAAGCACGAGCGACTACCATAGTATCAAACAGATTATTGAACTCGTAGTCAAAATCACGCTTCAAACACATTAGATCATATTCGGCAGCATGGAATATTTTCTCAATATTCTTGTCTGCCATAAGATCTGCCATCCCCGGGAGTTTGGGTAATGCCAAGGGGTCAATCACATAGTCTGTGATATTGTGACTAGGGTTGGATGATTGTACCGAAATCTGGATCAAGCAAACCTGCTCCCTGTAGGCAAACAAGCCATTAGATTCGGTGTCAATTGCCAAACGCTTGTGTTGACGGACAGTTTGGAAACAGCGTTCCCATTGTGCTGGCTTCTGAATCAGGATAGGTTCTCGCTCTGGCATGGCTCACCTAATCCTTGTTCCGCAACTGCGACAGAATGTATCACCAGCCTTTGGACGTCGACCGCACTGAGGGCAAACAATCCGTACTGGACTGCTTGCGGCTCTCTTTCGCGCGATTACATATCCTATGACCCCACCTGCGACCAATCCCGCAAGGATGCTAACTATCACTGATACCACAAGGTTTGTCTCATTCTTGGTTTCAGATTCACTCTGAACCAAACTCAAAGAGGCTGAATCCTTACTGTATTCAAAATCCGCTGACCAGGTATCTGCAGCGCTTAATGATCCCAACTGAGCTTCGAAATAGCGATATCCGTCACTCAGAATCCCAATCTCATTGAATCCGACAGGTAGGGATAAGCCTGACGCTCCGTCTGGTTCACGGAATCTGATGTCGAGCGCATCAGTTGCAGACCCCCCAAGCCATTCATATGAGAACCGCACCCGGTTTTCTGTTCGCTGGTAGTCGAAATAATACTCAATACGGACAACAGCTTCCGTTGAATCGACCGCAATTAAATAATTTACACCTTGCTGTTCAACTTGGTAGTCAGCTGTGAACATGCCTTGATCTGTCACATAGGCAACAGCAGATGGCTCAACCGGGATGCGCACCCTTACCTGAGACTGTTCGCCTGAAGCGGTAGACGATTCTGCAGTGACTAGAACAAGAACGGAAGAGAGGTCGCGGTCTGGCTGCAACTCGACCTGTACCGTTTTAAGCGGATCTTGTTCCGCTTGTACAGCCATCATCGATGAGAGAAGAAGTACAGCCACAAGGGCCAATGACCACGATATTCGCATATAATTGCTCTATGAGGGGGATTATACCACAGGGAGGAGTTGCGCTTGGAGAAGAGGTCAGGCGGGTGAGACTGGCAAGTAGACAGTGAACTGACTTCCCTCGCTTACCCTGCTGTTGACCGAGATTGTGCCACTATGAGCTTCTACGATCGATTTTACCAGTGCTAGTCCGAGACCACTGCCATCGACATCTTCATGTGCTTTGACCCGGTAAAAGGGCTCAAAGATGTGTGGAATGTCCTCGGCTGGAATACCTCGACCTGTATCCTCGACTATCAGTTCGATGTTTCCGTCTTCCTTGCGTAAGGAGACCTGTACCTTGCCGCCCTTGGGGGTGAATTTGATTGCATTACTGACAAGATTGCTCACTGCGCGGCGCAGGCGCATAGGATCTCCAACAAATGAAGGGAGATGTTTAGGTGCTTTGAATCCGAGATCGATCTCTCGATTGCGTGCCACCGATTTGAGTTCATCAAGCGATCCCTGTGCTACAGAAGCCATGCAAAACTCTGAGGCTTGAAGGCTAACACCTGCTTCCATACGTGCTAAATCCAACAAGTCTTCGATCAGTGATAGCATTTGATCTGTGGATCGTTGAGCGAGATCGATGAATTCTTGCTGTTTTTCCGATACAGGTCCCGCTTGACTTATCAGATCAATGAACCCAGAGATGGCGCTGAGCGGAGAACGCAGGTCGTGTGACACTGTAGTCACAAAATCGGATTTCACTTGGTCTAGTTCTTTTAGATAGGTGATATCCTGCATCTCAACCACGTGTCCGATGTCGACCACAGGTACCACGCTGGTGAGATATGTCTTCTTGTCTCGAGACATTTCTCTGGTCACTGCAGTGGGCTGAGACAACATAGTCGATAACTCTGGTAGATACATGCTGTCGGTTACCTTTACACCAGAACATTCATCAGGGCCCTTATCGAAAAGCGACATCGCTGCCGCGTTGCATAGCACTGACTTTTCCTCACTGTCTATTACAAATAGGGGATGCACACCTGCATGAAACACTGCATGAGTCATGGCTTGTTCGCGTTGAACCTGGTCGAACAAGCGGGCGTTTTCCAGAGTTGCAGCCACCGGCATAGCCATCGCCCGGAGCAGATTGATGTCGTGATAGTCAAAGGGGGCTTGAGATTTGTTAACACACTGAACTGCAGCCAAGAGTCGCTCGTTGACTATCAATGGCAGCGAAAGGATCGAATCTGGCATGACACCGGGTGGGCAGTCCACGACAAGGTCAAAATCAGGATGTTCCGCCGGATCATTGGTGAATATTCCCGCGTGACTCTTGGCGCTAGCGCCTATTATGCCTTTTCCGAGAGGTATTCGACTTCCTGCGAAATCTACTACTATCGGGTGGGTGGAGTCCACCAATTCGAGTGTCTCTTGATCCGCCGAGGACTGGTAGACAGACACCACCTCAACCTGAAGGGCGTCTTTTATTCGGGAAGTGGTGCGCCTTACTAGCAAGTCCACCTCCAAGGCACCTATCCCCGAAGTGATATCACCAATAATGGTTAGCTCTTGTGCACTCTTTTGAGCCGATTTCTCCATAGAGAGATACAGTCGGGCGTTTTCAATGGCTATGGCAGCGTAGTCCGCCAGTACTTTGAGGTTGTCCTCGTCGGTTTTGGAAAATACCTTGGGTGCGGAACGACTAGCGACTGACACCACACCAAGACACCTGTCACCGATCAACAGAGGAACATAGACTACTGACTGTACCAGGTACCCTGTCTTTACTTTGATTCCATCAACACCACCAGAGTTCCGACGGATGGGCTTGCAGGTACGCATGGCTTGTCCTGCCAAGCCATCCCTCACTTGCATTCTTGGCATCTGAATCGCATCTTGATCAATGCCCTTTTCAGCTACCATTAGAAGATCGTCTTCTGATCCCTCACGAAGCCAAACAGTTGCTTCATCCCCACCGCACAGATCAAGTGCTGTATCGATGACTCGAGACAGAATGGTGTTGATATCGAGTAGGCTGGTTATGGCGTGACCTATGCGGATAAATGCTTGAACTTGCTCTGCCTGTCGCCCTAGCTCCAAGTTTGCCTGGTGCAGTTGATCTGCCAGTTGTCTTTTCTCCCGCAGGTGTTTCTTTGCCGACAATGCTCTCTCTACTGCCGCTGCAAGCTTGTCCACGTCAATAGGTTTGCGCAGATGCTGGACAATACCATGTTCCAGCATTTCTACGGGGATCGTATCTCCTCTCACCGACATGAGAATGATGGGAGCAGTAGGGTCAGATTGGTGCAGACGGCGAGCCACCTCCTTGGCGTGAATATCAGATAGCTCGTTGTCCAGTATGATTAGTGCGGGTTTACTCTCAGCCGCTGTCTTTAAGCCGTCAAAGCCTGAAGTGCATATGGTTGGCTCGAGTCCCAGAGAAGGAAGCGCATTGTGAGCAAGCGTGTCAACGGACGATCTGCTTCGGGCAATAATAAGGACTGAATCGTTTTCCATTCCACTCAACCAGTTCTGTCATTATATCACGAGTTTGCTTGACAGTGCACAGGGCGCATTCTATACTGGCACGGCAATTTGAATCGGAGAATGGCATATATGTTTTCTACCTTCGAACAAGCCCGAAAATATATACAGGAAGAAGATATTCAAATGGTGGATCTCAAATTCTGCGACCTTTGGGGAAGGTGGAGACATCTCACCATACCTGCCGCACGATTCACTGCTGACATTATGCGGGATGGGGTAGGGTTTGATGGCTCTAGTGTTGGCCTCAAAAGCGTCAAAGCTGGAGATATGGTTACAGTTCCTGAAATGCAGACCGCATTCAGAGATCCATTTTGGCAGGTGCCAACTCTATCCTTTATTGGCTACACTCTTGAGGCAGATTCAAAAAAGGTCTTCTTCCGTGATCCAAGGAACATCGCACGACGAGCTGATGAGTATTTGATTGAAACCGGAATTGCCGATGAAAGTCGCTGGGGACCCGAGTTTGAATTCTATGTGTTCGATAGTGTCGCATTTGAGAACGAGATCAACCGCTCTGGATACACCGTGGAGAGCTGCGAAGCAGATTGGAAAAGCGGTGAGCCCGGGCACGGCTATTACATTCCTCTGCATGGTGGCTATCACGCACTGCCACCCAAAGATGCTCTCTATCAACTGCGCTCACAAATGGTGCTCATCCTTGAGGCGATGCAGGTCCCAGTGAAATACCATCATCATGAGGTCGGAGGTCCAGGGCAATCGGAAATTGAAACGTCCATGGTTGCTGGGGCAATGACTACGGGCGATTTGATCATGAAGGTGAAATATGTGACCAAGATGGTTGCTCACTCGGAGAATCTAACCGCTACATTTATGCCCAAACCGCTATTCGGTGAGGCTGGCAACGGAATGCACTTTCACCAACATCTCTTTAAGGAAGGCAAGAATAGCTTCTATGATGAGAACGGATATGGTCATCTCAGTGAGACGGCTTTGTACTATATTGGTGGGCTTTTGGCGCATGGTCCTGCCCTATTGGCATTGACTAATCCGTCCACCAACTCTTATCGGCGGCTGGTGCCGGGTTATGAGGCGCCAGTTAATGCTTTCTTCAGCTTGGGCAACAGGAGCGCTGCAGTGCGCATTCCCAAGTATGCCGACCAACCAGACACAGTCCGTATTGAATTCCGTCCACCTGATGCCACCGGTAATGCGTATCTGATGCTGGCGGCGCAACTCATGGCAGGCATCGATGGTATACTCAACAAAATCGATCCCACGGAGCAGGGATACGGTCCTATTGAGGCAGACATCTTCTCTTGGTCTCCTGAACAATTGTCTACAATAAAATCACTTCCTGCTTCACTCAAGGAAGCACTTGAAGCTTTGCAGAACGACAATGAATTTCTCTTGAGGGGCGATGTTTTCGATGATGAACTAATAGATGACTGGATTGCATTCAAGCTTGAAAGCGAATATTATCAGGTTCGCAATCGTCCCCATCCATACGAAATGAAACTCTATTTTGATACATGACAGAACTTGCCTGAAAGAGGAATCGTTTGCCTAATCTGGAAGAGATTTTCCGTACCGCAATACCCTGGTTGCTAGTTGCATCCGGTGCCATTGCGTTCATAGCATGGCTAGTCTCGATCAGATATTTCGTGCAGAGAAAACGAGCATCCCTCTTCATTCTCCGTCGCCGCGATAGGCACCGATTTCAATCTGCGGTGTCAGTGGCTATGATTGCTAGTGTGTTTGTTTTGGTCACTTTCATTACTTGGTGGATTCTGCCAAACGAATCAACGCCAGCCGCACCAGTTGCCGTCATGACACCGGCTATTGAGACAACTCCACCTCCGCTGGTGACTCCCGGGGCTGAACCTCGAGCTTGGTCACTTACAGAGACACCTACTCCGGAACCAACACACGACCCGAACGCGACGACTCCGTTTATTCCAACCTTCACCCCTACTTTGACTCCTTCGGTTACGCCTACTCCCAGCGCCACACCAACAGAGACACCAACGCCTGAACCAACAGTGCCAATTATGGAAGCAATCTACACACCTGTTGTTCCTTATGCGACAGCATCGATTGAGTCAGAGATTGGAGCTATTACCATTAGCGGGGGAGTTGAGCTCAATGGTGAGCCGATAGTACCAGGAACTGAATTCCTTTCAGGGACTGATATTCTCTTCGCCTCATTTGACTACCAACAGATGCCCAACGGGGTTCTCTGGAGACACATCTGGCTACGTGATGGCTACCTAGTTGGGGGTGAGACCAGATTATGGGAGTGGGGATCCAGAGGGCGTACCTATGTTCACATGCAACCTCGCGGAGGATTTACCCCAGGGGATTACGTGGTTCAGATCTTGGTAGATGAGGTGATGGTCCAGTTCACTCAGTTTACCATCACCGGTCCATAGTTTTGTAGCTACGGCTCCGGCGTTGGTGTTGGCTCTGGTGTGACTGCATCTTCAGGCGGCATTCCTTCTGTCCCCGGTCCATAATGGTAAATGGCCTGCCACGGCAAATAGTGGCTCTTGAAGATATCAGTTCGTATGATATTGTCCTCTGCATCGCGAATAATGCGCTCAATAACAACTTTGGCGCCATCCGCAGACCAATCGACTTGCTCTATCTCGCCTTGTTCCAGTTCCGGATCTTCCTCATAGAGATCAGGCGGATGCGGCTTGACATCTGTGATTACTGTTTCTCCCTTTTCAATCTTTCTCCCGTCACTGGTTGAATAGAACCTGAAAGTTAGCCTTTGTTCCTTCTTATTGGTGTAGGCTTCAATCAACAGGTGATGATCTGTGTCGTTAACGAATTTGAGGTCCACAACGGGGGAGAACACAGTGGCGTCCATCCCCGGACCCTCGCCGTGTTCGTAGTATCCAACACGATATCCGTGGGCGTACCGCTCAAGCACAGGGAAGCCAGCGTAAAATGCTGCCTGGAATGCGGTAGTACTCACTTGGCACACTCCCCCGCCTACTCCTTCAATGGTCCGCCCGCCAAGAATTATCAACCCCTTCTCAAAACCAGTCTCTTCAGTAACGTCACCAAGGTAGTGATTAAAACTGAATTCCTCTCCTGGCATAATGACTATACCATGAAAGCGAGATGCAGCTGTAGCCACGTTATGCACTCGAACTTCAGACGAGCCAGCAAAGAATGACCTGCCTTGTGCCACTAGTTCTGTGATACCCAGCGATTCTGCAGTTGCATCCTCGGTGATGGTGGGCTCCTTCCATGTGAGCGCATAGGGTACGTCCCGATTCAATGTAGGGGCGTGTCTGTTTACATGTTTGATAGTGCCGGTAATATCCAGCGAGCGAGCTGGAATACCTTTTGCCAAGACCTCGAGCTCACCACTGTCGTCGTTGAACACAAATCGGGCATTTACTGCTTCGGTAGCGACTTCAGTCTGAAATGGCTCTAGCCAGTTTCTCAACTGGTTGTGATCGAGCCAGGCACCATATTCTGGATCTTCTTCATCAGATACAAAGCCAAGGCGCAGCATCCCTTCTATCATTCCGGTGTTGATGGTATGGTGCTTGATGTCCTTGTCTTCCTCAAATCGTTTGCCAGGGAGGCCTACATGCAGCGGCTGACTCACGATGCGCTTGACATCGACCAGGACCACCTCAGCTTGCTCATTGCTCACCTGAGGAAGAGTCTCTGTGATCGGAAATGTGATCTTGGCACCTGAAAGCTGAGTTAGTGATGGCTGTACCAAGGAGTATGTACCCTCGATATCAAGAGCGCGGCCGATCTGGCTGGGAGAAGTTGTCCACAGACCGCGACTTCTAACAACGCCCGCGTTTATCATTGGTTGATCAATCTCATGTGCCACGAAGGACAAGTAACGCTGGCCGCCAATTCGGTCCAATTCCACTCTGGGTGAAAGGTGATACTGGCTTTGATTTGCTTGCGCCTGTTGGATCAGTCTATCGCGGATACCAGGTGCTCTGCCAACCTGTAAAGCAGCATCGACGGTTGAGTCAATGTCAAGTCTCAGACCTAGGTCGGAAGGCGTAGCATGCCATGACTTGCCGGTCTTCTTATCAGTGAATTCGAATGCGATCTGCCTCGGATAGTCAAACGCATTGGAAATTGACGTTGCCGCTTCATCTCTTGTCATGCCACTGAGGTCCATTCCCCAAACATGCACCCCAGGGAAAACACGATCTTGGTAATTGATCTGATAGAACAGGATGGAAAAGATCACAAGACAGAGAACAAAGCCAACTACGATGAACGGAACAAGTAATAAGCTAACTAGTTTTCTAGCCAGATTGCGGTGGCTGGTTGTTTGGGTTAAGACCTGCTGCATTGTCTATGTCTTTTCAATTCGCACTGAGAATCACAAGTAATAACGTAATATCGACAAGAAATGATTCTCAATGGGGACCGTCATGGCACGGCATGGATATTATCAACTATCAATCGATGTGGGTCAAGGATGGCTAGTTGCCACGATCAAGTTCATCTCATCAATGAAATGTTGCGCTAATTCTCTGTCGTGTATGATAAGCACATTCTCATCGTTGTATTGGTCGGCAGATTGACTCAAGTTGAAGGACCCTAACATAACGATAGATTGATCAACCACCAACACCTTATTATGCATCCTGGCATCACTCGTTTCACGCCACACTGGCACTCCAGCTTGCTTGAGTTTAGTATATTCACTCGCTTGAGCGCCTGCTCCATGACTTTCAAATACCCCTTCCACCTTCAGCCCATCTTTGAAGCGCTGAATCATTGCTTGTCCAAGATCATCGTGGGTGAATGACATAGCCATGAAATGGATACTTTGTTTGGCGTTCTCCACAAGATCTATTATTCGGTCCATTATCCTATCCTCAGGAGAAAACAACGTCTCCACATTTGATCCATCCAGTGCCAAAGTTGGATGGGGGACACCTTTGGTAGACGTTTTTCCGAACTGGCCTTCCTCATACATTTCGTTGAATTCGGCGACATAGTTCTCAGCTAATCTAACCGATTGAATGCGAATGGCGTGGTTATAGTTTCGATATGTACCCATGTAAGTCATATTCCACGAGCCGGTCCATACAATAGCTTGATCTATTACTACGAACTTGTTGTGCATTGTGCCAGATCGGTCATCTGTTACAACTAGTATGCCCGCGTCGGGTAGTCTGCTCAACTGATCTGAGGTTGAATTGTCTGCTTCTATAATTAACTTGACTTGTAATCCGCGCTCGTGAGCGTCGACAAGAGCATCGATGAGAATGGAGATATCCAAAGAATACGCAGCAACATCTATTGATGACTGTGCATTACTGATATCGTTCGCTAGTTGCTGGTCAATGCCGTCCTTCCAGGTGCTTTCGGCATCAATACGTGTGAAATATAGGTCATACCAGTCTGCAGAGATTACATGCACAGGGCGAGTTACTTTAGGTTTATCCGGGTTTACCCATTGCTGGCTGATCCCTGAAAGATAGATCAGAACAATCCCCAGGATTGGTGATATCACCAGAGCCAGAGCAATCGTTGATCGTAAACGCTGTGTCTTTGATTCCTCTTTTATGTCCTGAGAGTTTGTCATCTGCGCCCTTGTATTATCACATGATTGATTGTGCAGATAATTGTCGTCATTCCACCCTGCGTTTATTTCCCATATACAAATGGCATCAGCCATTAAATTGCGGTGATAGGAACAGGTGATTATAATGCCACTTGCGTGAATTCACTATCAAGGTTTTGGTCAGGAGTGAAATAGCGAATGCTAAAAGACTCCAGGTTGTTGGCTGTCTGGATTGTGCTAACTGTGGTTATTGCTATCGTTGGCGCATCTATCATCTTGATTCTCGATCAAAGGTCAGTGCGGGCAATTGTACTGGTGGCAATACTGATGACTTTCGAGGGGTTACTTGTGGCACTTATCGTAGCCACCTGGTTGAATAATCCAGACCAGACCCTATCACAACATGAGCAGTCAATTCGTTCTTCGGACAAGTCATCAACTGAGAACTCATCCCTCTCATCGCCTCGTTTATCCTCTCATGAGGCAGCAGTTATCGCTGAGTTAGCGCACGAGATCAACAATCCACTTACTGCTATTCGTGGTTTAGCACAGATCCTCAGTTTAGAGGACATTGATCCAGATAGGGCAAAAGAACCTTTGGCTCAGATTCTTTCAAATACGGAGAGGATTGCGCGTATTGTCAGGAATTTAAAGGGTGATTCCCAGGTCAATCTGGATTCGCAGGGACCCCTGGATATTAATGCGGTAGTTTCGGACGCAATGGCGCTATTTACCGCGCAGACTTCTGACGATCAACATTCTGTTGAATTGCAGTTGGTTGACAATCTTCCCATGGTAATGGGTAATAGGCATGAACTAAGCCGAGCGGTGATCAATCTTCTCACCAACAGCCGAGATGCTGTAGTATCTGCTGGAGAGCAGGGTTTGATTGTTATCTCTTCCCGTTACAATTCTGTCACCAAATCAGTTGAGCTTGATGTGACAGATAATGGGATTGGTATTCCCTTGGAAAGCCAAGGCGACGTGTTTGCTCCATTCTTTACTACCAAGGCACCAAGTAAGGGAACGGGAGTAGGACTGACGATATGCCGGCGCATAGTCGAGGACCATAGTGGACGTATTGAATTCGAAAGTGAGCACAACAAGGGCTCACGATTCACCATCATACTGCCAGCCATTCACCAGGCACAATGAAACCAGATATTCTGTTGGTTGAGGACGACAAGTCAGTCGCATATACCCTGACCATGGCACTAGGTCGGGCAGGGTTTTCAGTTCGTCTTGCAGAGGATGGTGATATCGGCTGGAAGGAATTCAGATCCAATCAGCCTGACTTGGTAATCAGCGATATACGTATGCCTGGCATGGACGGCATCGAGTTATTGCGACGCATCAAAGCGATTTCACCCGATATGGATGTGATTCTTCTCACTGGTCATGGAGATTTATCATCAGCAAAGCAGGCGGTTGAATTGGGGGCATTGCGTTATCTGGAAAAGCCCATCAATCAGATGTCAGACTTGGTTGGTTCGGTCAAAACAGCAACCATGCGCAAACGACTAGCAAGAGACAGGGAGCTGATCGATCGAATCAGTTTCGATCTAAGCGGTAGAGTAAGCCTTGATGAGGTATTTGATCGATTCCTAGATCACATCATGACAGC
>JBDLKB010000003.1:0-19619 GCA_039714055.1 Chloroflexota bacterium | reverse complement strand
GGGCGGGGATGGACAAGCATCAAGATTTGAGATAGTTCATCAGCAAGTTTGATCAAGTCGTTAGCTACTTTAGCCTGCTCCTTGTCTGATTCTTTGCCGCCAACATGTTGCCACAGAGCTTCCCTGTCTTTATCCTTGCTGGTCATCACCTGTTCCTTCCGTTTGATCTAAACTAACACTTCCAATCGAAGCTTTTGTCTTTCGCACACGCTGTTCGCGCATCTCAGTAGACATGATTTCCTGTCGAAGCCAGCTCAATGTTCGGTGATACAGTGATTTAATTGCACCTTCACTTCTACTCATAATGCTGGCTATACCCTGATTTGTTAGTCCCTCTACATGTTTTAGATATATCAACTGTTGTCGATCTGGTGGCAGCCTTTTCACGCATTCGAGCAGAAGAGATTCTCTCTCTGCAATATTCACTAATCTGGTTGGATCTTGGCCACCGCTAATCCTGTCGCTAACATCCTCCAATGCAATTACACGTTCTCGATGACCATCTCGGTGCCAATTTGCCACCGTGTTGTGAGCAATCCGGAACAGCCATGCTGAGAATGGTAATCCTCTCTCCTCGTAATTTGCAATGTGCTGGAGAGCCTTGAAAAAGACTTTGGATGTAAGATCCTCTGCATCATGATGATTGCCTGTCCGATAATAGATGTAGCTGTAAATTCGGTTGACATGCATCTCATACAGATCACCGAAGGCATCAACATCCGTTCGAGCACGAATCACTAGTTCCGACTCGATGGGATTGCTACTGCTTATGCTAGATTTGTTATTGCTCATTAGAACACTAAAGGTCAAATATCGTTTCGAATACGGTGCAAATTAAATACGAGTGTACCAACTATCCAGATTGATGCAGATCTAGCGGTAGATGAGAAAGTCAGCCGCAACCCATCCCTCATGACCATCGGGACTTGTAGCTGCTTGCCACATCATGCCATCTACCTCGATCAATCCGCCACTGACAATGATCATAGACCCTTCGGGCAGCAATTGAACAAGTCCGCCTCCAGGCGCATCTCTGAGCCAAAGTCCTCCACCATCAGTATTAGTGATAATTGCAGAGGCTTGAATCTCAGGTGCTTCAATAGGCACGATTGTAGCCAAGTCAGGATCAGGGGTTGAGGTTGAATTAGGAGTAGGTAGCGGCGATTGGATAATCGAATTATCTGTAGATTCGGTCAAGGGAATAGAGGTGGCAGTCACTGAGGATATTGGTTCGGCTGTTACTTTTATAGCCGGTTCGTATGGGGATTTGAGTACCAACCATAGAAGAATGAGAGCACCGATAGAGAACAGCACACCAGCCTGGAGCATGAGTGACTTGGAAGCCTGGTCCAGCTTGTTACGTTCCACACTATACCAGGCACCGCGTGTCATCCTTCGGGAGCGAAATGCTCTGAATACGATGACGCAGCCGCCGATAGAAGTGCCTGCTGCCAACAAGATCAAGAGTCCTCGAGTGTCCATTACGAGCTGGTATTACCTCTGCCCTCTTGCCTCTTGATCCTTTGCCAGTTCTCGATAGCGTCCTCAACTGACTCTACCTTTACATCGCCAAAGACATGAGGATGACGACGTATTAGTTTCGAATTGATTCCAGCGATCACATCTGATGTAGTGAATTCACCGTTTTCCGCAGCGATTTGGCACTGAATAATGATGTGGAATAAAAGGTCACCGAGTTCTTCACTAAGCAACTCAAGATCCTGTTGGGAAATCGCTTCAAGCACTTCGGCTGCCTCTTCCGCTAGATCGTCTTTTAGGGACCAATGTGTCTGTTCTTGATCCCAGGGACAGCCCTCCGGTCCACGCAATTGCGCAACCGTCTCCTGGAAGCTGGAAAGGCTGCATCTATCTTCAAGAGGTGTGATCATGAGTGATGAGAGGTGATCAATCGGGCTGCGGTCCATTTCATATAGTTCTAACCACTCAACTGTCTGATCAGGCATTCCAGCACGATGGACCAACGCAACCGGATGTGACGCCGGGTATTGGTTCATCAATGTTAATTTTACATCACTGGCTATTTGTCGGTCATATAGCTGCCCAAGAATCACCTGTCGGTCTGGTTCAAAGGGCGGATGCAAGCTGCTAGCGACATCCAGGGCATCGCAAATCAGCAAGCCATCGAGGGCGTCTAATGAGAGCGCCGAGAGAACAGGTTCTATGAAGCTAATGCCCTCAACTATGCGAGTGGGTGTTGCACGTGCAGCAGCTTCCTTTAATAGCAACAATACTGAAGCTTCACCTACCAGAGGGTGCCCAGGAACAGCATATACAACGTTCGGAACATCTTGAGCAAGCTCTAGTAATGCGCTGCAAATAGCAGAATAGACAGAATCGAAAGTTGGATGCTTTTCATAAAGGTGATCAAACGACACTAATCGTTCTTGGGCAATATCTACCAAGGCTGGATGATGGCGAGTACGTACGTAGATCTGATCAGCACGTGAGAGGATATTCCATGCTTCTCGTGTGATCTGCTGAGGATCTCCAGGTCCAAGTCCGACGATTGTTATCATGGATAGCAAATGGAGGCAAAGATCAGCTTTGCCTCCACCTATGTGCGATTGGTAATATGTCTAGCTCCAACCAAATGGGGGAGCGAATCTGGAAATGTGACTAGCGCTTGGTGTAAGTAGGAGCCTTGCGCGCACGCTTGAGACCAGGTTTCTTGCGTTCCTTCATACGAGAATCGCGAGTAAGGAAACCTGCTTTTCTCAAAGTGGGTTGCAGATCAGGGTCATACTTTGTCAAAGCGCGAGCGAGTCCATGCCTGACTGCGCCAGATTGACCGTTTACGCCACCACCGCGGACGAGAACTGTCACGTTTAGACTGCCCTCTTGCTCTGTAACCTGCAGCGGAGCTATCAGGATCTCTTTCAAACCAACGCCGCGGAAGTATTCGTCCACAGGTTTATCGTTAACAGTGAACGTTCCATCGCCACCGGGATAAATACGTACCCTAGCAGTGGATGTCTTTCGTCGACCTATTCCCTCATAGTAGATTGTATCCGTCATCGCATATCCTCGTTATAACTCAATGGGTTCTGGTTTTTGAGCCTCATGAGGGTGTTCCTCACCGGCATATACTTTAAGTTTACTGTACATCTGGCGACCAAGTCTGCTCTTGGGCAGCATACCTTTCACTGCTGATTCAAGTGGACGTGTAGGATGTTTAACCAATTGATCACGCAGTTTAGTTTCGGTCAAACCACCTGGATAACCAGAGTGACGGTAATAGATTTTTTGATCCATCTTGCGTCCAGTAACATGGATCTTTTCCGCATTGATCACTATGACATGATCACCAACATCCACATGTGTCGAGTATTGCGGCTTGTGCTTGCCCTTGAGCAATTGCGCAATGCCCGTAGCTAAGCGACCCAGGGTTTTACCCTCGGCATCAACCAGGTGCCATTTTCTTTCAATGTCTCCTGGTTTCGTTGTATAGGTTTTTCTCATTGTTGTTCTCCTCACTCAGTCCCAACGCCTGTCCATCTCAGTTCTCGGCATCGACACCCAGCAACTAGTGCTCGTAATTCACCTTTATCAAACACAATCCATGTGGGGGAGCCGTAGGTCCAGCTTGTGATCGGTCTGCGCTAGCTATAATCTGCTCAAACCTATCAGGGGACATCTCCCCGCTACCAACTAACCTCATCGTTCCCACAATGCTTCTTACCATGTGGTAAAGGAATGCGTTCGCTTCGATGATAAAGCTTAGAACGTTGCCGTTTCTCTGCCAGTCCGCTCGCATAACCTTGCGCACCGTGTTGTTGCCAACTGGCGCACTTCCAAAAGCGGCGAAATCGTGTTCTCCAACTAAATGGGCTGCCGCTGAATTCATTGCGTCTACATCCAGTGATTTTAAGATGTGCCACATAGTCAAGCGCTGCAGCGGAGCTGGCTCGTATTGATTATTGATAAGGTACTTGTACTCCCTAGAACTTGCGTCAAATCTTGGATGAAAGCGGCTTGCAGCTTGTATTATGTTGCGAACAGCCACATCATCCGGAAGATTAGCATTTATTGCTCGTTCAAGGGATGAGCAACCATGCTGCCAGACAATATCGAAAGCGATTATCTGTCCAACGGCATGCACTCCGGAATCCGTTCTACCCGCACCAATTACGGTTGCAGATTGCTCAGAAATCCTGAGGATTGCTCTCTCTAACTCCTCTTGAACCGTTCGTTCTCCCTGTCCTTGACGTTGAAACCCTTTAAGATGAGTGCCATCGTACTCGACAGTTGCTCTAAATCGAGCTAATGTCCGGTCAATGAGAGTCAATGTTAACGTTCTTGCTTATATGATGAATGACCCAAATACTAATCAACCAACATCAAGGTAGCCATTTCGGCATTGTCGCCCTGCCGGCGACCTTCCTTGATCATTCGCGTGTATCCGCCTTGGCGTTCAGTGTATTTGGGTGCGATCTCATCAAACAACTTGATTACTACCTCTTTGCCATTTAGTCGTGAGGCAGCAAGACGCCGGGCATGCACCTGACCGGCATCGTCCTTGGCCAAGCCGCGCTTTGCCAAAGTAATTATCTTTTCAGCAGCAGGTCGAATCGCTCGAGCTTTTGCCTCTGTAGTTTTAATCTCACCGTGCAAGAACAGTTGGGTCACCATGGTGCGTCGCAGCGCTTTTCGGTGACCTGAGGTTCGTCCTAACACACGGCCAGCTACTCTGTGTCGCATGATTGCGTTACTCCTCTATGACCTCGCCGCCTTCAGCGTCGTCAGTCAGATATCCTTTCTCTACTAGTTGCTCGACCAGCTCTCTCAGCGATTTCTCACCAAAATTGCGAATCGCCAACATGGCATCACTGCCTTTTTCCAGCATGTCCAAGACCTCGCCCACCTTGGAAATTCCGGTGCGCTTTAGGCTATTAAATACTCGGACACTCAGATCGAGCTGTTCGATGGGGATCTCATAGATCTCATTCGGAATGGTTGGTTCTTCTTCAACAACCGGTTCAATGGTTAGACTTTCCTCGCTAACACCCGCGACCAATCGCAGATGAACCACCAGCGTCTTTCCCGCTTCAGCCAAAGCTTCTTCGGGAAGTATTGTGCCATCAGTCCAGATTTCGAGATTCAACCGGTCAAAGTTGGTCATCTGGCCCACTCGTTCCCGCTCAACGTCATAATTGACGCGTCGGATAGGGCTAAAGACCGAATCTATGGGAATCTCACCGATTGACGGTCGTCCTCTCTCCTCTACTGGGGAGAAACCTCGACCTGATTCAACTGTAAGCTCCATTTCGAACTCTGCATCGTCTGAATCCAGAGTTAGTAGATAGAGATCAGGGTTGGCAATCTCAACCTCAGGTGGCGCCTGTATGTCGGCTGCAGTTATCACACCTTCACCACTGACACCAATACGCAGTCGTGCTTGATCGCCCTCGAGCATCTTGAAGCGAAGTTTTTTCAGGTTGAGGATCAACTTGGTCATGTCCTCACGCGCATTTGGAATGTCAGAGAATTCGTGATGAACTTCGTCTACTCGAATTGACGTTACCGCAGCTCCCACCAACGATGAAAGTAGGACCCGTCTCAATGCGTTTCCTATTGTGATGCCGTAACCACTCTCTAGCGGGCCTATCAAGAAACGCCCGTATTTCTCAGTACGAACATCTTGATCAACCACAATCTTTGGTAACACCATACTCGTTGCACTCACTATAGCATCTCCCTTGATCTTTGGCTTTGACTATCGAGAATAGTATTCAACGATATTCTGCACGTTCAGTGAGACATCAATGTCCTCACGTTCCGGAATCTGGGTCATCTTTCCTGCAAGCGCTTCAGGATCCATCTCGAGCCATCGAGGTGGAACATTGCGGTCGCCAAGTATTTGACCAAGATCCTTGAAATATTGCCGGCGACGGCTTTCCTCACGGACCGACACCGTATCACCTGGGCGAATCAATGCTGACGGGATGTTCGTTCTCCGACCATTGAGGCAAAAGTGTCCGTGAGACACTAATTGCCGAGCTTGAGCACGAGAATCAGCAAATCCAAGTCGATACACTACGTTATCGAGTCTACTCTCCAATAGCTTGAGCAGGTTGACACCTGTGAGACCTGGACGTCGCTGCGCCAAGTTGTAGTAGCGTCTAAACTGTCGCTCTAGAACGCCGTAAATCCGACGTGCTTTCTGTTTCTCTCTTAGCTGCAGTGAGTAATCTGATACTCTACGGCGGCGAAAACGAGCATCTCTCCCATGTTCGCCAGGAGGATATTCACGTCGCTCAAGTGCACATTTGGGCGTTGTACATCGCGTGCCCTTGAGAAAAAGCTTTTCGCCTTCTCGGCGACATAGCTTGCATGTAGGTCCAGTATATCTTGCCAATTTAATCTCCTTTTTGTTTATCAGAGGTTTACGAGATTGGCTTCCCTTCATCCCTCATGTGAATAAATAATGCTATACGCGTCGTCTCTTGGGTGGGCGGCAGCCATTATGCGGAACCGGTGTGACATCAGAGATCGAGCGAACTCGAACGCTCGAAGCCTGAATCGCCCGGATGGCGTTTTCTCGCCCCGGTCCTGGTCCTTTGACCAGAATATCTACTTCCTGAAGTCCCATGTCCTCACCCTGCTTGATCGCCTGCTGGGCAGCGAGTCGAGCCGCATAGGGTGTGCTCTTTCGTGAGCCCTTAAAACCGACATTGCCAGCGCTACTCCAAGTGAGAGTATTACCTGACCTATCGGTAACGGTAATGATTGTGTTGTTAAATGTTGCGTGTATATATATACGACCATAAGGTACGTTTCGTTTTACCTTTCTTGTTGTTCGTCGTTGTCTACGGCGTCCCATCTTTCCTCCAAACTACCTAGATGATCTCCAAGGCACTGCCAACGGAGACCAAGGCTATTTCTTCTTTGCCCCTCGGCGACGACCACGTCCAGCAACAGTCTTTTTGGGACCTTTGCGAGTACGTGCGTTTGTTCGCGTACGCTGTCCATGAACGGGCAAACCTCTGCGGTGCCGAAGCCCACGATAACATCCAATCTCTTGCAGCCGCTTGATGTTCATCTGAACCTCACGGCGAAGATCACCTTCAACGCGGTATTCCGAATCAAGAATCTCACGCAATTGCGCGACTTCTACCTCAGCCAGATCTTTCACTCGGGTGTCAGGGTCAATCCCTGCCTTTGAAAGGATCTCATTGCTGCGTGACCGACCAATACCGTATATGTATGTTAGTCCTATTTCTACCCGCTTATTTCGTGGCAGGTCTATTCCTGCGATACGTGCCATCGTCTTCTCCTACCGTCTATATCTCACTATTCAGTGCTTTAACCCTGCCGCTGCTTGTGCTTCGGGTTGTCACAAATCACGTATATTCTGCCCTTGCGCTTGACAATCTTGCACTTTGGGCATCTCTTCTTGACTGATGCTGATACTTTCATATTTGCCTCTTTTCCGCACAGCTAGAGCTGGGTCAACACGAGCGGCCCATTCTCCGTGACCGCAATGGAGTGTTCGAAATGGGCACAAAGTTTACCATCTCGAGTGGAAACTGTCCATTGGTCAGCTTCGATTTTGGTTTCGGGCTGTCCCATGTTCACCATTGGCTCAAGAGCTATGGTCATCCCGGGTCGTAATACCGTTCCTCGACCCGCTATTCCGAAATTTGGCACTTGGGGTGGTTCCCACATGGAACGACCTACCCCGTGCCCGGTATATTCACGGACTATACTGAATCCGTTACTCTCAATAACTTTTTGAATTGCTGCAGAGACGTCGCCAGTTCGATTGCCAGCGCGCATCATCTCAATTCCAACGTCAAGTGACTTTTGAGTCACATCCAGCAACTGTTGAGCTTTTGTTGATATCTCACCAACTGCAGCAGTAAATGCCGAGTCGGCAACATAGCCACGATAAGTAGCTCCGCAATCGATACTGATGATGTCACCCTGTTTCAGCGTACGATCGCTTGGGATCCCATGCACCAGTTCATCGTTGATAGAAGCGGTAATAGTTGCCGGAAAAGGCTCCTGACCTTCGTATTGTGTCACGCCTAGAAATGTCGGTGTGGCACCCATAGATCGAAGCACTCTTTCCGCAGCTTCATCCAACTCAAGAGTAGTCACTCCAGGTTCTATCAGATCACGCACCGCATCGAGTGCTTGACGCAGAATAAGCCCAGCCTCGCGCATGATAGCGATCTCGTGTTCAGACTTGAGCACTATCACCGGCATCCATCCTTCACTGTAGCATTCTCGATTGCGTCCATTAGATCTATGCTTACTTGATCAATATTGCTTGATCCATCAATCACAGTAAGAAGATCGCAATCCCGGTACCAATCTATCAACGGAGCAGTCTGCTCAAAGTACACGTCTATACGTCGTCTTTGTGTCTCTTCATTGTCGTCTGTTCGCTGATGCAGCTCACCGCCACAGATGTCACAGACGCCAGGCGCCTTTGGTGGATTATGAACAACGTGGTACATAGTTCCACACAGCCGACAGGTTCGTCGTCCTGAAAGCCTCTCGAGCAGGGTTTGTTGGTTCACTTTAATGTAAAGCGCTATCAAAACCTGGGTACCCATTGCCGACAACAGGTCCTCAAGTCCTTCGGCTTGTCCAGTAGTACGAGGAAAACCGTCCAAGAGCGCCCCGTCTTTACAGTCATCGTCTTTGAATCGCTCACGAACCATGTTCAAGGTTATGTCATCCGGTACCAAGTATCCCTGATCCATAAATGTTCGAGCATGCTTACCCAGCTCAGTCTCCTCACGAAGATGCTGGCGGAAGAGGTCACCGGTAGACACTTGTGGGACGCCAAGTTTCTCAGATAACCTACGGGCTTGGGTGCCTTTTCCAGCACCTGGACCTCCTAGCAAGACAATGAACGAACGCATGACGAATCCTACTTGATAAAGCCCTCGTAGTTTCGCATGAGTAGCTGTGACTCCAGCTGGCGCATGGTGTCGATAACAACACCAACGACAATCAGGAGCCCGGAACTCGATATGACGAGAATGCGTGCTTCAATGCCAAACAATTGAATAAGGCCTGGAATAACGGCAACGATGCCCAAGAACAGAGCGCCAGCCGCGGTAATTCGTCGGGTTACACCGTTGAGGTATTCTTGTGTGGGTCGTCCAGGGCGAATACCAGGGACAAAACCACCTTGTCGCCGCAGCATTTCCGGCAGGTTCTGCTGCTGGACCATGACATCGGTATAAAAGTAGGTAAAGCCCACTACCATTAGGAAGTATGCTACCCAATAGAACCAACCTGATGCCTGACCCAAGTTGCTTGTAACCGTATTGGCAATATTAGACAAAGCTTCGCTTTCTGAGCCGACAAAGAACTGAGCCACAACAGCGGGGAACGTCAACAGCGCCTGGGCAAAGATCAGAGGGATCATTCCGGCGGTGTTCACTTTCATGGGAAGATGAGTGCTCCCGCCTGAATACTGCCGTCGCCCCCGAACTCTTTTACCGTATTGTACCGGTATCCTTCGCGTTCCCTCCTGCACTACTACAATGAAGAACACTGTGATAATGGTCACGATGGCGAAGATAGACAAGTACAGCCAGCGATTTTGCTCGTCTGTCAGCAATCGGGCGATATTCAATGGCATTTGAGAAGCGATTCCACCAAATATGATGATGGACAATCCGTTTCCAATGCCTTGCTCAGTGATAAGCTCTCCAAGCCAGATGGCGAACATGGTACCCGCAGTCATAGTCACCACTGTTGTCAACGACGGCAACCAACTCTCTGCTCCGAAGCCAAAATCAGGCATTAGCGGATATCCACCAGTAAATGCACCGGCACTGAACAGCCTAATCTGACCAACAGCGTTAAGCGCCGCCATAGGAATTGCCAGATAGTAGGTATAGATGTTCTTTTTGTTTCTACCCGCTTCACCTTCGCGGTCCAGTGCTTCAAGCGCGGGAATGATGGGGGTCAGCAACTGAATCACGATAGAAGCAGTGATGTAGGGATAGACACCCATCGCCAAGATGGAAAAGTTAGCCACTGTTCCACCAGATAACATGTCTAGTATCCCGATAAAACTGCTTGCGGCAGTGTCACCACTGGTCAGAGCGGCGAGTGCTTCGCGGTCAACACCAGGAACGGGAACATGCGCTGCAAGGCGGTAAACAGCCAAAACCAACGCAGTGATAATAAATCGCTTACGCAAATCAGGTAGATTCCAGGCATTCCGGACGGCTTCAATCATTGAACAATCCTTTCAGAACTAGAGTTAGCGGTCCAGCTTCTCTGTCGAGCCACCAGCGGACTCGATCTTTTCCTTGGCACTGGCGGAAAATTTGTCCGCCTTGACGGTAAGAGCGATATCAATCTCACCACGGCCAAGAACAGCAACCTTATCTGTCACTTTCTTGATCAGTCCAGCGGCTTGCAACACCTCGGGGGTGATCTCACTTCCCTCTTCAAAAAGATGGGAAAGCTGATCCACGTTGACAGGCTTGAATGCTACCCGGTGAATGTTGGTGAAACCACGTTTAAAGGGCAGTCGCCGTACCAGCGGAAGCTGTCCACCTTCAAAATACAGTCCCTTACCACCACCGGAGCGAGCGCCTTGACCTTTGGTACCGCGGCCTGCAGTTTTGCCATAGCCGGAACCGTAGCCACGACCCACTCGCTTGCGCTTCTTCCTACTCCCAGGATCCGGACGCAGGTCATGAATCTTCATATTATTTTACCTCTTCTACCTTCACCAGATGACTGATTTTATTGATCATGCCCCGGATGACAGGTGTATCATCTTGTACAACTGTTGTGTTGAGTCGTTTTAGCCCCAACGCCTTTACCGTTGCTCTCTGGCGCGGTTTGTTGCCAATGGGGCTTTTAACTAGTGTGATCCGTACTTTGCTCATGCTACCTGCTCCAGAATGGGGTCAAATCGCGCTCTGATTTCCCGCGCGCTGCCGCCTCGTCCTTGACCCATTTAAGCTCACGGAGAGCTTTGTAGGTTGCATACACTTGGTTGACCTTACTGGAGCTGCCAAGCGATTTGGTTAGAATGTCGCGGATGCCGGCCGCTTCCACAACCGCACGCACGCCACTACCGGCGATAACTCCCGTTCCGGGCGCGGCTGGTTTGAGCAACACTTTAGCACCGCCATGCTTGACCTGAATCTGATGAGGAATAGTGGTTCCGATGGTAGAGACAACCACCATATTGCGCTTGGCTGTTTCCATCGCTTTTCGGATGGCATCGGGAACTCCACGAGCTTTGCCCGTTCCTACTCCGACCTTACCTTCCTTGTCACCAACAACCGCGGTAACACGGAAATGGAAGGTGCGACCACCTTTCACTACTTTAGCAACTCGCTGGATCTCAACGATGCGCTCATCTAGCTCATCTACGGCTTCTGGTTTCTTAAACCTTTTTTGCATCATATTTCCTCCGACTAGAACTCTAGTCCGCCCTCACGAGCTCCATCTGCAAGAGCTTTTATCCGGCCTTGATACTGCCAACCACCACGATCAAACACTACCTTTTTGATACCCTTTTCAAGGGCACGCTCGGCGATGGTCAATCCGACAATTCGGGCTTGATCAGCTTTGGGTTTTCCCTCAACCTGATCTCTCAATTGCTTATCAATGGTTGAAGCTGAAACCAAAGTGGTTCCTTCAACGTCGTCAATTAGCTGACTATAGATCTCATTCAGGCTGCGAAATACGTTCAAGCGCGGAATCTCTGGCGAGCCGGAGAGTTTCTTTCGCACGCGACGGTGTCGCCGAATTCGAGCCAGTCTTTTTCGATTTCCCTTATTCATTACACTTTACCCGCTTTACCAGCTTTGCGTCTCACATATTCGCCCAAGTATCTGACACCTTTGCCCTTGTATGGCTCGGGTGGGCGAAGTTTGCGAATATCTGCTGCTAGCTGTCCAACTACTTCCTTATCTGTACCTGAGATGGTGATGAGCTTTTTCCTCGGCTCGACGCTAAAACTCACTGCATCGGGCGGCTCAATGATGACTGGATGCGAGAAGCCAAGGCTCAGTTTAAGATCAGAGCCTTGAATTTCAGCACGATATCCGACACCGACCACTTCAAGTGTCTTTTCAAATCCCTGGCTCACACCGGTGACCATGTTGTTCAACAAAGCACGAGTGAGACCGTGAAGCGCGCGATGGTGACGTTGATCACTAGGACGAGCAACGCGTAGTTCACCATCTTCCAGCTTGACCTTCATGTCAGGATGGAAGGAACGCTTCAATTCACCTTTCGGTCCTTTGACAAGGACCGATGTTCCTTTCATTTTTACCGTAACGCCATCTGGAATTGAGATGGGCATAAGTCCAATACGAGACACGTCGAAATCCTCCTACCACACCTGGCACAGAATCTCGCCACCAACACCCGACTTGCGGGCGTGCTGACCGGTCATGACGCCCTTGGGCGTAGATATCACTACAATACCCATACCGCTTTCAACCCAGGGAATGTCATCGCGACTGGTAAAAACTCTACGACCAGGGCGGCTAACTCTCTTCAGTCCGCGAATAACTGGACGTCGTTCTCGCTGCTTACCAACATACTTGAGCTTTACTGTCAGCTCTGCTTGAGGTTTCTGAGGAACGACATCGATGTCCGCAATAAATCCTTCATCCTTCAAAATACGAGCGATTGATTCTTTGATGCGGCTGTGCGGAATAGCCACAGATCTGTGGCCTGCCATCTGCGCATTGCGCACTCGCGTCAGCATATCAGCAATAGGATCGTTAATCATATCGCCTCCCTACCAACTTGACTTTACTACGCCGGGGATCTTGCCCTCTAGCGCTAGTTCACGAAA
Organism: Chloroflexota bacterium; assembly: GCA_039714055.1. Taxonomy (GTDB): domain Bacteria; phylum Chloroflexota; class Anaerolineae; order Promineifilales; family UBA4811; genus JBDLKB01. Next base: position 6,799 of record JBDLKB010000003.1, on the reverse strand, counting down.
ACAAATCCGGCAAAGTTGAAATCTGCGCATGTAACCTCGCGGTCTTCCGCAGACACGGCATCGATTCCGTACTCTAACTTTATACTTTCTTCTTTGTTCCCTATAAGGCATGCATGTACTTGCCACAATACCTCCCTACAGTCCTTGTACTGTCTTGGCGAACGGCATGCCCAGCATAGACAGCAGCTCGCGTCCTTCTTCGTCCGTAGACGCTGAGGTCACGATAGTTACCTCAAAACCTCGGATCTTGTCGATCTTGTCGTAATCCACTTCGGGGAATACCAACTGTTCCTTGAAACCAATTGAGTAGTTCCCGCGGCCATCAAATGAATCTGGTGAAATACCACGAAAGTCACGACGGCGTGGAAGCGCCATGTTCATCATACGATCCAGGAAGCTCCACATACGCTCGCCACGGAGAGTGACCTTAACGCCGATGGAACTACCTTCACGTAGTTTGAAACTAGCGATTGACTTGCGAGCCTGAGTAACAACAGGCTTCTGACCGGTGATGACGGTAACATCCTGCACCGCAAAGTCCAGGGCTTTAGCGTTTTCCAACGCTTCGCCAACACCGATATTTACCACGATCTTTTCCAATCGCGGCACTTGCATTAAGTTGTCATAGTCGAAATGCTTCATCATCGCTGTGACAACTTCTTGCTTGTATCTATCCTTTAACCTTGACATTCCTTTCCTCTCTGATCAATCCCGATTATGGGGTGGAGTAGCAGCACGCTCGCGGGTATCAATTGATATCCCTATGTCGGCTGGCTCTAGTCAGAGCTACTACTTGCCTATTGATGCATCACATCGCTTACAAAAACGGACTTTGACACCATCTTCAACTCGAAAACCAACTCGAGTAGGTTCCTTGCAGCTTGGACAAACAAGCTGGACGTTGGAAACATCGATGGGAGCCTCGTATTCAATAATCCCAGGCTGTGTCTTTGTCCTACCACCAGTCTGGACCGGCTTTTGGTGTTTCTTTATGATATTGATTCCACTGATCACTACTCGTTTGGTCTTGGGAACCACACGTTGAACAGTGCCAGTTTCACCTTTATCGTTGCCACTAATGACAACAATCGTATCGCCACGCTTTATCTTCATAATCTAGAGAACCTCCGGCGCCAGCGAAAGAATTTTGCTGAAACCCTTTTCTCGCAACTCGCGGGCTACTGGTCCAAATATACGCGTTCCCTTGGGATTCTGTGTAGTACCATCGAGAATGACAGCAGCATTGTCATCGAATTTGATGTAACTGCCGTCCGCTCTGCGATATCCCTTTGCGGTGCGTACGATTACAGCACGCACGATCTCACTCTTTTTTACTGAGCCGTGCGGGGTAGCGACCTTTACAGTTGCGGTTATGAGGTCACCTACTCGACCGTACTTGCGACGGGAGCCACCGAGAACTCTAATGCACAGCACTTCACGAGCCCCTGTGTTATCTGCTACCTTGAGTCTGGATTCTTGCTGTATCATGATCTCTTACTCATCTCGTTTGACTACTTGAATGACAGACCATCGCTTTCTACGACTCAGCGGCCGAGATTCGATGATTTCAACTGTATCTCCAATATGGCAGACATTATTCTCATCGTGAGCCATATATCGCTTAGTACGTCTCTGTACCTTACCGTATAGGGCGTGCCTCGTAGTTCGCGAGACCTCCACCATAACGGTTTTGTCCATCTTGTCACTGGTGACAATACCTGTTAATCGTCTCTTTTGAGCTTTCATTAGCTCTTAACCTCCTCACCCTCGTCGATATAGGAGGCTATCTCCCTCTCGCGAAGCACAGTTTCCAACCGAGCAATACCGCGGCGCACTCGACGAATCTGTGAATAGTCCTCCAACTGACCTGATGCACGCTGGAATCGAAGGTTAAAGTACTCCGTTCGAGCGTCCTCAAGACGCTTTTGAATGTCGGCAGTGCCGAGGTCACGTATCTCTCGCACTAGCATTATCCTTCTCCTTCCATTTCCTCACGCAGGACAAACTGACACTTTATGGGCAGTTTGTATGCAGCCAGGTTCATGGCACGCTTGGCTTGATCCTGTGGCACACCACTGATTTCGAAGAGCACTCGACCTGGCTTTACCACTGCAACCCAGTGATCAACCGATCCTTTACCCTTACCCATTCGGGTTTCTGCTGCACGCTTAGTCACAGACTTGTCCGGGAAGATGCGAATCCACAGTTTCCCGCGGCGGCGCATGTGACGAACCATGGCTCGGCGAGCCGCCTCAATCTGACGACTGGTAATCCATGCTGGCTCTGTGGACACGAGTCCATAGTCACCGAACACAACGGTATTACCTCGTGTCGCACGACCCTTCATACGGCCACGAAATTGCTTTCTATACTTTACTCTTTTTGGCATCAACATGATTGCACCCTAATCAGCCTAGCTGACGTAAACATCCCGAGACTCACCAAGGACTTCGCCCTTGTAGACCCAGACCTTGACACCGATGCGACCAAATGTGGTTGATGCTTCAGTAAAGCCATAGTCAATATCTGCGCGAAGTGTATTGCGTGGCACCTGACCTTCCATCTGCCAAGCGGTGCGAGCCATCTCAGATCCATGAAGTCGACCGGCGCACATAACCTTGATGCCCTTGGCACCCTGGCGCATAGCTTGACCGACTGCTCGTTTCATAGCGCGAGCGTGGGATATGCGTCGTTCAATCTGTGAAGCGATATTCTCTGCCACGAGCTTTGCATCGAGATCGGGTTTGGTGATCTCTTCAACCTCCACACGGACCCGACCGCCAGTTAGATTCTCCAAACCAGTTCGGAGCTCTTTGACTGTAGCGCCCTTGCGACCAATCACGACACCGGGCTTTGCGGTCCATAAGGTCACCTTGACGTCATTTGGCTTGCGCTCGATCTCAACGCGAGAGATTGCAGCGTGCTTGCCAATTGACCTTATTATTTTTCGGATGGCTAGATCCTCGTGTAGAAGATCAGCATATTCGTCGCCCTCGGCAAACCATCGAGCGTCCCAATCTCTAATAACTTTTAGTCGGAATCCTGTTGGATGTACTTTGCGTCCCAAGGTAATCCTCCTTACTCTGCCTTCTCACTCAATACCACGGTAATATGGGATGAGCGCTTGATAATTGGCTTGAATCGTCCACGGCCACCGAATCGACCACCATATGGCGCCAATCGATGTCGGGGACCACCGTCTGCGAAAATCTCTGAAATGAATAGTGCCTCCCGGTCAGCGCCGAAATTCTCCTCTGCGTTTGAAACAGCAGATTTGAGCAGTTTTGATACCGGTGAAGCAGCAGTGTGAGGGGTAAATCTGAGTAGATCTAACGCACTCACTACATCCATTCCTCTAACCATGTCAGCAATGCGGCGTACTTTCCGCGGAGACATGGGGATATGCTTTGCTTGAGCTCTATACTTGAATTCCATCAGTCCACCTAGCGTCTTCGTTTCTCATCACGGATGTGACCACGAAACGTTCGTGTTGGGGCAAACTCGCCCAACTTGTGACCAACCATGTTCTCGGTAATGTAGATAGGCACATGGCGACGTCCATCGTGGACCGCAATGGTATGTCCCACCATCTGCGGGAAGATAGTGCTGGAACGAGACCAAGTTTTGATCACACGGCGGTTTCCCGTGTCATTCATCTCCTCAATCTTCGTGAGGAGCTTTGGATTTATATAAGGTCCCTTTTTAAGTGATCTTGACATCTTATCCTCTCTCTTTAGCCTCGTCGCTTTCCACGTCGGCGAACGATGTACTTGGTTGTTCGCTTGTTGCGCCGTGTGCGAGCACCCAGGGTTGGTTTGCCCCAAGGCGATTTCGGACCGGGCATGCCGATTGGCGATCGACCCTCACCACCACCATGTGGATGGTCACGCGGGGACATAGCGGAACCACGGACTGTTGGGCGAATACCCTTCCAGCGTTTGCGTCCAGCTTTACCAAGCTTGATGTTGCCGTGCTCGACATTCCCAACCTGTCCAATGGTTGCCATGCATGTCTGGCGCACCAGACGCACTTCACCAGAAGGCAATCGAACATGGGCATAACGACCTTCTTTAGCCAGCAACTGAGCTGACGTTCCAGCGGAACGCACCATCTGTCCACCACGTCCCTCTTCAAGCTCAATGTTGTGAATCATTGTGCCCAAGGGTATCCGGGCGATCGGCAGGGCGTTGCCCGCCTGAATCTCAGCCTGAGGACCACTCATTAGCTCATTCCCCACACGTACGCTGAGGGGAGCAACGATGTAGCGTTTCTCGCCATCTGCGTAGTGAAGCAGAGCAATACGAGCCGACCGGTTTGGATCGTACTCTATCGAGTGAACCTTGGCTGGAATACCATTCTTATCTCGTTTGAAATCGATAACTCGATATCGTCTTTTGTGCCCACCACCTCTATGTCGGACGGTGATCTTGCCTCGGAAATTCCTACCAGCTTTTCGATGGATGGGTCGAAGCAAGGAGCGCTCTGGTTTGGTTCGAGTAACCTCTTCAAAAGCGCTGCCGGTCATTCCACGTCGACCGGGTGATGTTGGCTTGTATACTTTTACTGCCATTTAATCTCCTCCAACGGTGTCCTTGATTAGTCAAGATCTCCCGAGTCCGGAACCAAACCCGTTCCCAGTCGATCAATCACCGTTGCTCAATAACTATACTCCCTCGAACATCTCGATTCGCTGGCCAGGAGCCAAAGTAACAATGGCTTTCTTCCAGCTCTTTCTACGAATGATCATTTTGCGCCATCGTCGCGCACGCTTGGCTGGCATGTTGATCACACGTACCTTAACTACATCTACTTTTGGCCAGATTTGTTCAATAGCATCCTTAATCTGAAGCTTGTTAGCTTTAGGATGCACCTCAAAAACAAACTGTCCCTCAACATCAGACATGTAAGTTGTCTTTTCTGTCACTATTGGTCTAACGATTACGTCACGATAATGCATCATATTCCTCCCAATCCGCTCAGGCACCGAGCCATTGGGTAATCGTGTCTAGAGCATCCAAAGACACAATGACCTTCTCATATCGCAGCAGGTCGCGAATGTTCAAATAGTTCACTCGCAAACTCTTTGCGTTATCTAGATTACGCACTGACTTTTCAACGGTGGAATCACGATCATTCAAAAGCACGAGAGCGGAATTGTCACCAACAATGCGATCCAGAGCCGCTCGCATCTCGCGAGTCTTGGGTGAATCAAGGTCATACTTGTCAACAAAAATCAGACTGCCTTCTTTTGCCTTCACGGTGAGTGCAGAGCGCAGAGCCGCTTGCCGCATCTTGCGCGGCATCTTGACCGAATGGTCACGTACGACGGGGCCATGCGCTACACCACCACCAACAAATATCGGGGCTCGCCGACTACCATGACGCGCTCGCCCGGTACCTTTCTGGCGATAAATCTTGCGAGTGGAGTATCGCACCTCACTGCGTGATTTAGCCTTGTGCGTTCCAGCTCTTGCGTTGGCTAACTGACGGACCAAAGCCTGGTGCATCAAACCGTTATTGATCTTTGAATCAAATACAGATGCGGGAAGCTCGACGGTATCGACTTCCTCGCCGTTAATATTCAGCACTGGAAACTTCATCGTCATCACTCCTCTACTGCTTTCTTGCTTCCTTAATCATCACAATGCCACCCTTGTGCCCGGGGACACTGCCGCGAACTGCAATCAGATTTTTCTCGCTATCCACGCGAACGACGCGAATATTCTGCGAAGTCACGCGTTGATTCCCCATTCTGCCAGGCATGCGCTTTCCTTTAAAGACACGACCTGGTGTAGATGTGGCACCGATGGAACCTGGAGAACGCTGCCGATCAGACTGTCCATGAGTTATGGGGCCACCGCCAAATCCGTGGCGCTTCATCACTCCTGTGAATCCTCGCCCTTTGGTGTTGCCAATCACATCAACGTGATCGCCTTCATCAAAGATGTCAACGGACACCTTGTCGCCGAGTTGCAACTCGGGCTCAGACTTGTAGCGAAACTCACGCAGGTGGCGCACAGGGGGCACATCGCCTGGGACTTGCTTTCGCTCAGGGTGCTTGTCGCTAGTGTCAAGTAATCCAATGTGGCCAGCTTCTGGTCTGGATAATCGAGCTTCCTTGATGGCACCAAATCCCATCTGGACTGCGTTGTAGCCATCAGTCTCAGTACTTTTCACTTGGGTAACATAGCACGGACCAGCCTCGATAACTGTAACGGGGACAACGTTCCCCTTGTCATCGTAAAGCTGGGTCATACCTATTTTCTTGCCCAGAATTCCTTTCATTCTATCCTCCTGAGGACTGTCGATCGCTAGACACGATCTCATCATCCTCTCGACAGATCAAAGCAACTATGCCTTGATCTCGATATCTACTCCAGCAGGCATGTTCAGACGCATAAGCGTCTCGACTGTCTTTGAATCCGGCTCAACCACATCGATAAGCCGCTTATGAGTACGAATCTCAAAGTGCTCGTGCGAATCTTTGTCGATAAAGGTACTGCGACGAACGGTAAAGCGCTCCAATCGTGTTGGAAGCGGAACTGGACCGATCACTCGCGCACCGGTTCTCTCAGCAGTCTCGACAATCCGCTGGGCGGATTGATCTAGCACTCTATGATCATACGCTTTAAGTCGAATTCGGATTTTTTGCTTTGCCATATCAATCACTCACCGGGATTAAATTATCTGTAGACACTAATCTACAATGTCCGTGATCACGCCCGCGCCAACGGTCAGACCGCCTTCACGGATCGCAAACTTGGAACCCTTCTCCAAAGCCACCGGGGTGATCAGCTCT
>JBDLKB010000002.1:0-22993 GCA_039714055.1 Chloroflexota bacterium | reverse complement strand
GGCGGTGACATTCGGTTCTCTCGCATCGTCTTTTCTTGCTCTTATAGCAGCCACCGGACGCAGCGGTACAGAGCTGGCACCGTGGTCTGCTTTTATGCTAGCAATTGCCGGGTACGGATGCGGTGCAATTGTGCTTTGGGTGGCTGGGGGGTGGCAGGCATTGAGACGCCGCGTTGGATACTTGATGCTTTTCGGTACAGCTATGGGCTTGGTGCAATATACCTTGGCACAATTCGGTTTTTACACCATTGCATCCTTTCTTGCTGGCCTGGTTGGACTCGGTCTTATGCTGTTTACATTTCAAAGAGCAGGAGGAGAGTCCAAGATACCGGCCTGGTCTCTTCTTCCCTATGTTCTTCTAGTGGCTATCGTTCTGCTAGGGCAGAGTATATTAAAGACGGTGCTTGATTTTATGGTGCTAAATTTAAGCTTTGACAGGGTGGAAACTGCCAAAGGTTGGCTTGTGCCTGCGGGCAGCGGAAGAAGCATTAATCTCTTCGGTCACGGTGGCGCACTGCTTCTCTACACTATTCTCATCACTACTGCAATCTACTTGATTCAAAAAAGACTGGACTCGGGATCAATTGTGCGCATTCTCAAGGGCACATGGAAGCGGGGCATACGCACCACAATTGGTATTTTCACTATGGTAGCCATGGCAGTAGTCATGGACAATGCGGGTATGACCCAGCTGATCGCCGAAGGCATGAGTCAAGGTGTCGGGCGAGCATTTCCTGCTATAGCTCCATGGATCGGCGCACTGGGGGCTTTTATGACGGGCAGCAACACCAACAGCAACGTTGTCTTTGCTTCCATGCAGCAGCAAACTGCAGTACTGCTGGGGATGAGCCCAGCCATCATTTTGGCAGCGCAGACTACAGGTGGTGCCATTGGTGCCCTGTTCGCTCCCGCCAAAGTAATCGTGGGTTGTTCCACAGTTGATCTGGAGGGAGAGGAAGCAGGAGTATTCCGTTTGGCACTGCTTTATGGTGGTGTGATTCTTTTGAGTATCACTGTCCTTACAGTGCTAGCGGTCTGGTTGAGCTAGTAACCACGGTTCAGCGAAATATAAAATGCGAGGCTCAATCAATTTAAGCCGCGCAAGCAGCCTGCATGGAGCGACGCTTATGATCCGCTGCCGTCGTAACCCCTGCCAACTCCGCGGTAGGTTATTCCGAACGATTTCACCTTTTCAGGATCATAGATATTGCGTCCATCAACTATGATGGCTTGCTTCATTAGATCCTTGACCCTCTCCAGGTCGAGCTGCTTGAACTCATTCCATTCGGTACAGACGATTACCGCATCACAGTTCTTGATCAGGTCGTAGGAATTACCCACCAGTTCAATATCTGGAATGACGCGCGCTGCCCAGTCCATCGACACTGGGTCATAACCCTTTACTTGAGCACCAACGGCGTTGAGCTCTTGGGCAATATCGATCGATGGAGCTTCTCGCATGTCATCAGTGTTAGGTTTGAATGCCAACCCTAATAGACCAATGGTATATCCCTCAAGGTTGTTTCCAAGGAGATTCTGAACCTTGCGAACCACAGTCAATCTTTGGAATTCGTTGATGTCCATAACTGCTTGTAACAGTTGAGGGTGCTTGCCCTTTTCTGTTGCCATGTGCGCTAACGCTTTTACATCTTTCGGGAAACAACTTCCACCGTAACCTATGCCCGCGTTCAAGAAATGAGGTCCAATGCGCCGGTCGAGACCCATTCCGGCAGCAACCTCCTGCACATCAGCTCCCAATGCTTCACAGACATTTGATATCTCGTTAATGTAACTGATCTTGGTGGCGAGGAACGCATTTGAGGCGTACTTTATCATTTCCGCAGTGCGCAAGTTGGTAACCACGATGGGGGCACGCAGCGAAAGGTGTAGGTGAGCAACCTTGTCTGCTGCATCAGCGTCGCGTGAACCAAGGACGGTACGATCAGGGTTCATGAAATCGCTGATAGCGCTGCCTTCACGCAGGAACTCGGGGCAGGATACCACAGAAAATGGAATCGGCTGTGGTTGTGCCTCTTTAACAATGCGTGACACCCAGTCGCCAGTTCCCACTGGCACGGTAGATTTATTGATCAGAATCATCTCGTGGTTCATTGTCCGAGCAATACTTTCAGCGCTCGATCGCACGTACTGCAGATCAGCTTCGCCATCCACTCCCTCAGGTGTGCCCACACAAATGAATACGAACTCTGCTTCGTGTTGATTGATGGCTTCTTCATAGGAAGTGGTGAATGTCAGCCTTCCAGCTTCAACATTCCGTTCAACCAATTCCTTGAGTCCGGGTTCATAGATGGGCATGATGCCATCCCTGAGATTCTTGATCTTTTCTTCACTTATATCAATGGCACAAATGCGATTGCCAAGATCAGCAAAACATGCGCTAGTAACAATTCCAACATAACCAACCCCTACCACTGCGATGTTTTTCATCATTGTCCTCCAAATTTCTCTATTACTATTTTAGCTGCGCGCCGCCCAATCTCAACTGCATAATTGGTTCCCCGATCCCAGGGATATACCTGGCTCATGCTTGCCCAAAGCAGGTTGGGGATAGGGGTGTGCAGTGGTGGAATGTGCCTTGAATGGTTCACACCTGGAACCGGCTGCGCGTATGATTCACGGAAGAGAAAGCTAGCTCGTATCCAATCATGATCAAAGTCTGGATTGACCTTTTTCAACGCTGGCAGGTACGTGCGCAGCACCTCATCCTTGTCCATTTGCATATACGGGTGATCTGAGGGTAAGTAGTCACCGCAATAAACGATGTGCTCGTTCCCGTAATGCTTGCGATCAATGTAATTTGTATGTTCCACCAGCGCCACAAAGGGGAAATCGTTCTTCTCTTTGTCGGGTGAAGTTGCCGGTAAATTGAGCCAATATGTACTCTTCATGAGCTGATTACGCAGCGCAAGGATCAGTGTTTGAGCACCGATTGATTGTAGACTCGCAAGCTGCTCAAGATAGTTTGAGGGTAGATCGAGGCATAATTGTGTCATGAGCGTGGGGCTGATGGTGGAGATGACAGCGTCGAATGTTTGGGTTTCATCCTGGTGCATGATCTCGATCTTACCATCGGCAGTTGGTTGAATCTGATTCACCGGTGTATTGAGTCGCAATTCGGCTCCATTTGATCGGCATGCCTCTGCCACCGCGTCAGCAAATCCTTGGAATCCTCCCTCAAAATAACCCAGGCGAGGGCTGCGTTTGTAGATTCGTGCCCAGAACCAAGCCATGTTCACTTGATCGTAGAGCGAACCGAACTTGCCGATCAACAAGGGACGCCACAGCGCTTCATAAGCTTCACGCCCCATCCACTTGGGAGCCCACTGCTGCACCGTTGCAGCTTCCAAAGGGCGCCAATTTCGGGTCAATCTCAGATAGAGTCCCGCAAAACCGAATCGTATTTTCCCCATCCAAGACAACCCTGGATATCGCAGCGCTGCCATCGGGCTGTCAAAAGCATGCGCTTCATTGTTATGCCATAATGCAGTGATGGGACGGGGAAAAAAGACTCGATCCTGTGCCCCAATTTCCTTGATCAAATCCAAAACATCATGGTCGCCCTGAAACCAGTGATGGTAAAAGCGGTCCAATGGCCAATCCCAGGCTGGGTCAGCAAAGCCTGAAGCCAATCCCCCTGTTTCAGGTGATGCCTCAAATAATGTAACCCGCTTTCCTGCAGACGAGAGCGAATATGCTGCTGCCAGACCAGCCGCGCCAGCACCGATCACAGCCACATGTTGCTTTTGGACGGATTGGCTCATGGCGCGAACCCTTTGATACGCTCCCCGTTGACCATATCAGCCAATTGTCGCCGATTCATGCCTGTACGCCACATAAAGAACAGGCCGGCGAGGGTTTCTGTCAGCCAAAGGACAGCGTGCAGCAAGCTTATGTAAGCGATTGACAGGTTCACTCCAATTACTGACCTAAGAGCTAGAATGACTGCGCCATCGAAGGTGCCGATGTTGCCTGGAGCAGAGGGTAAGCTGGTAGCTAGATTGGCTACTGCTGCCATCAACATAAGGCGGTGAAAACTCACGCCAAAGCCAAAGGCTGTCATCATCACCCGATACATGGCAGTCTCAAATGACCATACCAGAAATGAAGTCAACAACACCATGGTAAGCGATCTGACAGAACCAATGGTGGCAAATGATTGAATAATTTCACCTAGAACGTTCTCAACCCTATCCTGGTATTGAGAAGGTACAAGGTTGTGAGCAAACCATCTCATCAACTGCTTCATTTTTGTGGGCCACAATACCTGTGCATAAATCAGAGACAAGGCAACACCAAACAACGCCAATGCAGCCCACGCCACTTCATACATATCCGGTGGAAGTCCCCCAGCAAAGACCACAATCACGAGGAACAAGAGCATGGTGATGCCGTCGAACACGCGCTCGATGACTATGGAAGCAAATGACATGGGGCCGCTGACCTTATTCAGACGATGAAAAAGCGCCCAGCGAACTACCTCACCAACTCTAAAGGGGTAGATATTGTTCGCTCCACGGCCCATAGCCATGGAACTCAAAAGTTCGATGAAAGGGACGCGTTTCTCTGGCAAGAACAACACCATCATGCGCAGGGTGCGTGCCCCTAGTGCTCCAAGGTATAACAGCACTGCCGGAATCACCCAGATGAAATCAGCCATGCGGACCGCATCGGCAATCTGTTGCAGATCAAACGAGCGAATGGAAACGATCAGCGAAAGGACGCTGACAAGCACCCCCAGGATGATCTTCCAGTTACGACGCACAAACACCATGCTATCCCTATCAATTAACGGTAAACGGGATAAAAAAGTTCGCTCACAGGCGGAACGGGCAGCATTCTATCAGAGATATTGGAGAGGTCAACGCTCTAGTTGTCGTCAGAGTGTTCCAGCCGGCGCTCAAGACGGCTAATTTCATCCTGTAGTTGCTGCTGTCGTAGGCTCGTGGTCATATCACCGCGGGTGCGTTCCAGCACGCCGCGAAGCACGTCGGTTTTACGTCGCAACCCATGGGTGATGGCATCAGGAAAATCGACACTGATCATTTCCCCATAGATTGCATCCATGGCTTCCAACAGACGTGTCGCTTCTTCGGAGTGGGAATGGCGAATAATGTCCAGTATGCGCCGGCGCATTTCCGTCGCCGCTTCAACCAGACCCCCAAGGTATGTCGAAGGTTCTACGCCAAGTGAATCAGGCGTGGGTATGGAATCTCCTTTAATCAAAGCCACGGTGATATGAGCCTCAACGTACTCTTTGAGGGCATCTTGGGTGTATCCTGTGTGGTAAAGGTCTGGATAAGAGCTCAATGAGCCAACCAGTTCTGCCGCCTCCTGATTCGCACTCTCTAGCTGCATCTCCGCAGCACTCCAATCCTCGCGATGAGCAGCGCGAATGGCTTTGGAACAAGTGCGGATCAATGAGCGCGATCGTTGCAGCGCGCTGTCACGAGTTTTACTCTTGGCTTCGAATGTTTCGCGGATCTTTTCTATTATGTTGCCTAGTTGATCCATGATCACTCATCTCCCGAAGGAGGCGGAGGTTGTTTGAATAGTTGGTCCGCCAGCGTGGGCCCCTGATGTGTTTTGATAGGTCCATGCGTGGCTTCGAACTGGTCAAGATTGGTTCCAAGTGCCTTGTGCAGCAAACGTGCATGCATTGGAGTCATGATTATCCGACTCTGAACCTTGCCCTTGGGAGAACGGGGAAGCACCTGAGCGAAATCCAGGATGATCTCAGCAGGCGAATGGGTGATGAGGGCGATATTTGAGTACTTGGGTTCTAGGTCAGCAGGCAGTTCAATGTTCACTTTCTGCCGTTTCTTGGGTTGTCCATGGTCCATCTATCTACTCCTTAAACAAACGCCGGACCATCGATCAACTTACGATGGGCCGGCGGTATGATCATTGTACTTGGAGAGGTTCTAGAATGGTAACCCCTCTGCATCCATGGGATCCTGAGGCGAGCTGGGCGTTTGTGGGCTTGATGACTCCATGCCTTCTCTCCTGCCCAGAAATTGAACCGAGGTAGCGGACAATTCGAAGCTTGCACCTGATGTGCCGTCCTGGCGAGTAAAGACTCGCGGACTACCGGTGTTCGGGTCGGGGCGTAAGCGACCTATCACCATCACTTGGCGCCCCTTGCTGAGATACTGTGAACAGCTTTCCGCTTGAGCGCCAAATACTGACACCCGCCACCAAGTGACTTCTTCTCGTTTCTCGCCAGATTGCCTATCGGTCCACTTGCGGTTGGAAGCCAATGAGAAAGTGGTGACACTGGCACCGTTCGGGGTATAGCGCATTTCCGGGTCATTCCCTAGATTGCCGACTACGATTACTTGCTGGAACATGTTGACCTCCAAGTCACATGAGACGATTTGATGAATGATGGTAGCCCACGGCTGGTATATTGTCAAACATTGGCATTGCTGTTCATGCTGTTGACAGTGAGGTTGCTGTAACTGAGGGGAAATGTGCCGAGGCTGGTCTGTCACTGTCAAGCATACAAAATAAAAAGAGCGCGGCTAGTGAAAGCCGCGCTCTCGATCTACGATTTAAGCGGGAAAAGCTTATACCCAACCGCGCAATTTCATCGCCTTGGCGACTCGAGCGATCGACACTAGATAAGCCGCTACCCGGTTGTTTACCTTGTATTCCTCTGCCATTTCATGCACTGCATGGAATGCCAGGGTCATCTTTTGATCCAATCTCTGGTGGACTGTATCCAGATCCCAATAGAAATCGTATGCGTTCTGGCACATCTCAAAATAGGAGACAGTTACGCCACCGGCGTTGCACAAAAAGTCGGGGATTACGTACACGCCGTTCTCGAAGAGGATTCGGTCAGCTTCAGGTGTGGTTGGACCATTTGCCAGCTCGGCACTGATCTTGACTTTTATTCGAGCTGCGTTTTCAGCTGTAATGACATTTTCAAGAGCCGAGGGGAACAGTACGGTTACATCAAGCTCGAGAAGTTCTTCGTTGGTGATCGATTGAGAACCGGGGAAGTTGATGACGGAACCGGTGTTCTTCTTGTGTTCCATGACCTCATCGGGATCGAGACCGTCCCAGTTCAGGATACCACCACGGGAGTCGCTGACAGCCACGACCTTGAGACCGAGGATCTCTTGACCGAGAATGTGTGCGAATGTACCAGCGTTTCCATATCCCTGTACGGCAGCAGTCGCACCCTCTAGTTCAATGCCCAGAACCTGGGCAGCTTCGCGAACGGTGTAGATACCGCCGCGAGCTGTGGCGTCACTTCGTCCTTGTGATCCGCCCAATTCGAGTGGTTTACCGGTGATCACACCAAACTCGTTATAGCCTTTGAGGAAGGAGTATTCGTCTGCCATCCAAGCCATGATCTGGGGGGTGGTGTAAACATCAGGAGCGGGAACGTCCTTTTCCAAACCAATAATACGTCCAACCTGGCGGATGTATGCTCGGCTCAAGCGTTCCAATTCGCCATCTGACATCTCTTTGGGATTGCAGATGACGCCGCCCTTACCTCCACCCAGAGGGATGTCAACCACTGCGGTCTTCCAGGTCATCCATGCTGCCAAGGCACGCACTGTATCGATGGTCTCATCAGGATGGAAGCGGAGTCCGCCTTTCGTTGGCCCACGGGAGTCGTTATACTGAACGCGAAAACCGTGGAATACCTTGACTGTGCCATCATCCATCTTTACTGGAAGCGTCACATGCAGTTCCCGCAGGGGCCAGCGAAGCATCTCGTGCACTGCTGGATCCAACTCCAGGATCGCTGCGGCCTCGTCAAGCTGTGCTTGAGCGATGGCAAATGGGTTCAACTCGTTACTCATTGTTTTTTACACTCCTTGTAATAGGCTATGTTACGCCGAAACTCTATTGATTCTGGCACTCTTTCACAAGTGACATGTATCGCCACTGGCAAGTGACGTTCCTTATTAGATAATCCCTCTACGGGAAGATGCCGCGCTCTCGGTAAACCAGTTCCAATCTAGATAAAGCCACGATATATGCGGCAGTACGCCAGTCAGTATCGTACTCTGCGGCGGTATTACGTACTTTAACGTAGGCGGAGTACATCTTGCGGTACAGCTTGGAGTCTACTTCATCCAGATCCCAGAATTCGCTGCGCTTGTTCTGCAGCCACTCGAAATAGGAAACCGTGACGCCACCGGCATTGCACAACACATCTGGAAGCACAGCGATGCCGCGCTCGCCAAGCACCTTGTCACCCTCGGGATCGGTGGGACCGTTGGCGCCTTCAGCGACAAGTTTGACGTTAAGCCACGGCGCAGTCTCTGCTGTGATCTGATTCTCCAGAGCGGCGGGGATAAAGATGTCAGCCTGGACATTGAAGAAAGCCTGGTGATCAATCTTTTGACTTCCAGGAAAGCCAATCACACCGCGATGCTTTTGCACATATTGTGACAACTCAAAGGGATCAATTCCGTTTGGCTTGTAAATCGCTCCGTCGATGTCCTCAACTGCTATCAGTGTGGCGCCATGATCGACCAATATCTTGGCAGCCCATGAACCAACATTACCAAAACCTTGAACCGTATAAGTTGCAGTGGAAAGATCAAGTCCATTGTCTTTGGCCCATTCCTGGATTGTGAACACTACGCCCTGACCTGTGGCTTTGTCACGTCCGATGCTGCCTCCCGACTGCACCGGCTTTCCGGTTACTACATGCACGCTGCGATTCCTCTCCAAGGGTGGAACCGTAGACAAGTAGGTATCCATCATCCAAGCCATGATCTGCGCGTTTGTGTTGACATCGGGAGCCGGAATATCGTACTCGGGTCCAATATTGTTTCCCAAGGCAAAAGTGAACCGTCGGGTGATTCGTTCGAGTTCGAATTGCGAATACTCTGAAGGATCGAACTGGATTCCTCCCTTTGCGCCGCCAAAAGGAATGTGCATGATGGCTGATTTCCAAGTCATCCATGTTGCCAAGGCTCGCACCTCGTCGATATCGACTGCAGGATGGTATCTCAAGCCTCCCTTGTAGGGTCCCAACGAGGAATTATGCTGAACTCGATAACCGGTAAATACCTTTATACATCCGTCATCCAGCTTTACTGGAAAGTTGACGATTATCTCGTTCGTGGTCTTGGCCAGAATCTTGCGAATCTCAGGATCGAGCCCCATAAGGTCAGCTGCCTTATTGAACTGCTCGGTTACATTGCTGTAAACCGATCGCTTCTCACCCATTTTGCCTCCTCCTTTATGAATCTCCTGCCAATCTATTATATCAGCCGAGAAATGCGATTGCGGTTTGTTGATTAGTATTCATTATCAAGTGCATGTAACGACCTTTTGTGACAGATGGCACGCAGATTGCCCGGATGTGTTTAGATAGCTCTTTATCTGCCGGTGAAAGCTCAATTAACGAGTTCTTGGAACGCAAGAAAAAGCGGCTGTTAAAGCGCACTTGTTCATCATCCGGGTACAAAGCAAGGGGGTATATATCTGCTTCCACCAGGTCTTGAAAGAAGTGCGTGCCGTGGCTTGCTTCGGGGCGCTCACCTTCATGTGGCATTGCGATCTCGATCAGCGCACGGCAATTGAAGATGTCAGCGTAGGTCACTCTTACCCCCAACGCAATGTTCGCGCTGCCCCACCGACCAGGACCCATGAGAATAAATGATTTTCCTTCAAGCGCTCTGTTCAGACGGCCTACAGCGCGGGCGATTTCATATCGAGTATGGTTGTCTGCAATTGAAGAGTACTTTTCCGGGTCTATGTAAATAATGTATTCGATGTCTCTAACTGAGCCATGAGGTACCATTTCTCGCGCTGTGAACAGGATATCGGCTTTAGGTATGTCGGTTGGTATTTGGTGCTGTTTCGAGTCCTGCCGTCGACTGAGAGGACGACATTGCAGCAGTGCCAACTTCATATATAGGTCAGGATGTGAGTAATCCAGGTCCATGGCAAACTCGATATCCACCGGGCGCTTGTAATGAGTTTCCAGTACCCCAAGGGTTTCCCTTAGCACCCCGGCGAATCGGCTCTTGCTAGCCAACTGATCAAGTGTCAGCACCAATTGGTCTACTGGTACGTGACTCCGGCTGGAGATCATGGGTTGTATGCCGTCGTCCTTATCTATGGACGCAAGGTATCGCAATGAGTTGATCTGATCCAAGCTGGCTTCAGCAAGTGGCACCGTCTTGAAGGCATTTTCCTTCAGATCAATGAGGTCCACCATGTGTTGGCTGTAGCGTTTGATCTGCCTCTGCGAAACTTCTGGTCGAAGTTGGGGGTGACTCAAGGCGAACATGCGGGGGTAGTCATTTGCAACGCGGTCAACTGCGCGCGTTCCCATACCCACAACCACGCGCGCGAATCCATCTTCAGCCTTGATGCGCGTATTCCATCTATAAGGATTGCGGCTAAAGGCTACACCTGCAATGGTAGGATAGAATTTTGAATCGTGCTGTTTACCCTCGACCTTTTGGATCAGCACTGCCATCCGTTCATCGTAATCGAGGAGGTCATGCTGGCTGCGATACAAAAGAGCAGCCGGATTCAATACGCTGGCGTACACCTTTCTGACAGCATCTTTTAACTCTGCTAGATTCTCGTTAAAGCTGCCTTGATTAGGACAAAAGTAGCTGTCGTACTTGCCTGAGAACGAGTAACCAAAGTTGTCTTCTAATAGACTGGAAGAGCGAACAATGATGGGGGCATCCCCAATATTCTTTAGAATCTTTTCGAGCCCACGGGTGATGTATGAAGGAAATCTACCCTGTCCATACGCCTTTTGAATATCTGGGTACTCGCGTTCAATCTCGGAATGATCGCGGTACTTTTGATTCATGTACTCGTACAGATCGTTCAGCACCAGAAAATCGTAGAATGCGTCAGCTCCTAGGTAATAGCTGTCAGGTATGGTGATGCAACTGGATACACTAAGACCGCCAACCTCTTTTGCTTCTTTCTGCAAGATTTTCCACGCCAGCAGCATGCCTGCAGCCTTTCCCCCGATCTTTCCCCTGCCAATACGTCGATTGAGCACCTGCTGTAGGTCGCTGATGGTAAAGTACTTGCGCGCAATACCCACGAATGCAAGTTGATCGCTGATCATTCCCTTGATCAGTACCACGATGATCTCCTGTAGATGGTGCTTTACTGCCTTGCGTTCATTCGGTGGCAGATTCTCGTAGCGTTCACCTTGTGCAAACAAGAGATCCCAAGGAGCTAATTCAGGATTAAAGGAGAGGATTTCCTCACGTTCAGGCTCTCGCCCTCGTATGGTGTTTTCAACGATTTCACGGAACACACTATGGGGTAGATTGTGAGCAAAGTAGAAATCAGTATGGCGCTCGGTGATGATGCGTATTCTTTCATCCCAGATTACCTCGGATTCTTCATAAAGCGGGTTGCTGATACCCTCTCTCTGCTGGCTTTTAACTGCTTGCTCTTCTACTTCATCGAAAAACTGCTCGGGAGCAACTATTCCGCGTGCAAACAATTCGGCACGCATGATCTCACGAATTCTGCGCGCCAAAATAGGATATTCTCGCATCTCGAGGTATATCCGCAAGACCTTAGGAACACGGAGGGGTTTCTCACTCATGATTCATCCTCGAGTATTTGCATCAGTACCTGTCGGATCAGGTGAGGGTCAGCTTTACCTCGCATTCTCGCCACCACCTGTCCTTGCAACCAATTGATTATTGTGGTTTTTCCTTGCCGGTACTTGGTAACTTGCTCCGGGTTTTCATCCAAGACTGCGACAACATTGTTAGTGATCGATGCCCTATCACTAACCAGTCTCAAGTCACCCTGCTCAATTATCTGGAGTGGGGCACCTTTGCCCTTGAGTACTTGGAGTAATACATTTTCCGCAGTTTGTGGGTTGATAACATTTGTCTCCACCATTGAGATGATATCCACAAGTGATTGAGGTGTCAGGGGAGATTGATCCAATTCTAGCCCTTGCTGTCGCAACTGGTGGAACAATGGACCAGTGATCCAGTTGTACACCTTTTTCGCTTTGCCAGGAAATATGCTTGCGGCCGAGATAAAGAACTCTGCGATATAACGTTCCTTCACAATGACTTGGACTTCTTTTTCTGAGAGGGAGAAATCCTTTATAAGCTTCTGTTTGACCTGTTGAGGTAAAGCGGGCATGTTGGCTTTTAATGATGCCACCAATGCTGAAGAAATCGAAAGTGGAAGAAGGTCTGGCTCTGGGAAATACCGGTAATCGTCCGAGGTTTCCTTTTTGCGTTGTTCGAAGAGGGTGTTGGTAGACTCATCCCAACCTAAGGTGATTGATTCGACCTGGTTTCCTCTTTGAACAATCTCAGTTTGCCGCTGGATTTCTGCTGTCACTGCCTTTCGCACTACTCTGAGTGAGTTGAGGTTTTTGATTTCTGTTCGGGGTCCCAATTCATGTGCTCCATGAGGCATTAGGGACACATTCGGCTCGCAGCGCATAGCTCCCTTTTCCATCTCTGCTTCTGAGACACCTACGTATCGGAGAATCTGGCGCAATTCTGTCAAGAAGGCATACACTTGCTCTGGTGAGCGCAGATCCGGCTCAGTGACTATCTCAGCCAATGGAACGCCGGCGCGGTTGAGGTCGATCAAGGCATGATTGCCGTGGTGAATTGACTTTCCTGCGTCTTCCTCGAGATGAACCCTTTGGATGTGGATCCGGTCAATAGAACCGTTATGTTCAAGGTCAAACCACCCTGAAATCCCGATAGGCAGGTCGGACTGGGAGATCTGGTACCCTTTTGGAAGGTCGGGGTAAAAGTAGCTCTTGCGGTCCCAACGAGTAGTACTCGAGATTTCGCAGTTGAGGCTGAGTGCAGTGAGGATAGCGAGCTCCACCGCGCAGCTATTCAGTGTCGGAAGAGCACCGGGTTGTCCAGAGCACACTGGACAGGTGAGTGTATTAGGGGGAGCCTGGAAGACATCAGCGCTACATGGGCAAAACAACTTGGACTTGGTGTCGAGTTGGACATGTATCTCCAGCCCGATGATTGCCTGGTAGTCTGATACAGTCATCTATCCGTGACGTTGCATGAAGCGGTACATGCGCTCCAATGCTTCCTCCAAATCCTCGAAAGCGGTAGCATACGAGCAGCGCACAAAACCGCGCCCCGCAGCACCAAAAGCATTGCCCGGCACCACTGCTACTCGTTCTTCCTGCAGCAATTTCTCAGCGAACTCCTCATCGGTCATACCGGTAGCAGCGATAGATGGAAAGGCATAGAAAGCGCCGCGAGGTTCAAAACAGGCCAACCCAATCTGGTTGAGACCATTCACTATCAATTGACGACGCCGGTCGTATTCTGCCACCATTTCTTCAACCTCGTTCGAGCAATGTAACAAACCTTCCAATGCAGCGTATTGCGAGACAGTCGGCGCGGACATAATGGTGTATTGGTGAATTCGTCGCATGGCGTCTAGTAGTTCGCCCGGAGCGGCTGCATACCCCACACGCCAGCCGGTCATGGCGTGTGACTTGGAGAAACCACCAAGGAGAATGGTGCGCTGATACATACCTGGAAGGCTGGGGAAACACACATGCTCAATGCCATAGACAAGTTTGTCGTATATCTCGTCGGAAATCACAACGAGATCATGCTTCTTTACCACCATGGCTATCTCCGAGAGCATTTCTCGGCTCATGACAGCTCCAGTGGGGTTATTGGGATACCCAATTAGCAGTGCCTTGGTGCGTGGTGTGATTGCATTCTCGATTTGCTCCGCTGTCACCTGAAAATCATCTTCAACTTTGGTGTCAATTATCACCGGGGAGCCACCGGCGAATATCGCTTCGGGCACGTAAGAAACGAACGAAGGCTGAGGGACTATCACTTCATCGCCAGGCTCCAGGATGGCGGTCAGAGCAAGATAAAGTGCTTCAGAGACGCCTACCGTTATCAATATCTCGCTAGCTGGGTTATAGGTCTGTCCATACAGAGTATCTAGGTGCTCTGCCAATGCGCGACGTAGTTCAGCGATACCAGAGTTGGAGGTGTAGTGGGTTTCACCACGTTCTAGTGCTTCAATGCCAGACCTGATTATCCTTGGGGGAGAGTCGAAATCCGGTTCACCGATTCCCAACGAAATCACGTCTTCCATGGTTGCAGCGATGTCAAAGAACCGCCTTATTCCAGACGGCGGAACCTGAGCAACACGCTGTGAGATAAATCGACCAACCTTTGTCATCTATTTGCTCCTATATGGTGCGATGAAACTAAAATCAACTGTCTGGTGCATCAAATACGGAATTGGTGTCACCCAGATGATAGGTGTTGATTCTACCTTCAACTGAGCTATCAATGCCGATGATCGAATCGGTGATCAATGCAGCCTTGATGGCGGCCTTTGGTTCCACCACGCTGTTACTGATGATCGAACTCTCGATCCTGCATCCTTCTCCTACCGCCACATGTGGTCCGATGACGGACCTTGAAATCAATGCAGACGGGTGAACTTGCACTGGCGGAATCAGGATTGCATCTTCAAACGAGACTGAATCACTGTTGTCGGCACCGTGATCAAGTAGATAACGGTTGGTCTCAAGCACCGTCTCTGATTTGCCGCAATCAAGCCAGGCATCCACTGTTTGAGTACGCATGTTTGAACCTTGTTCCAGCATGATATTGAATGCGTCGGTGAGATAGTACTCGCCCTTGGTTTGGATATCATGTTCAAGCTGGTATTCAATTGCGCTGATGAGTTTCTTGCCGTCCTTGATGTAGTAGAATCCAACTACAACCAGATTTCCACTTGATGAACCTTCGGGCTTTTCCACTAGCCGGGTGACAAATCCCTCATTATCCAATTGAGCCACCCCGAATCGGCTGGGGTCCTCGATCTCTTGGACAAATGCAATCGAGTCTGCTCTTGTATCTTCCAAACTTGAGAGGTCTGCACGAATGATGGTGTCGACAAAGGTGATCAAACATGGACCGTCTAGGAAATCTTTACACAAGTGGATAGCGGGCGACTGACCATTCAACTCTTCCTGTACAAAGAACCTAGAAGGAATGTCGTAGTTTTCTTGAACGAAAGCTTCGATCTGATCGCCCAAGTATCCGGTGACGCACAGGAGTTCACTGATCTCTAATCCTTTTAATGAATCAAGAACATGTGCCAGTACCGGTTTTCCAGCAACGTTGATCAACGGTTTTGGGCGTGAGTGTGTCCAAGGGCGCAGCCGTTTTCCGAATCCAGCCATGGGGATTACTACTTTCATTGTGTTTCCTCTTTTCTATGGTTTGACAGTAGAGCCATATCGGGTCTTTGAAGGTGCCATACTGTTGCCTGTTGATAAGTATCTGCAACCTGGAGCAGCAGTTCATCTCTCCCTTGTGGACCAATAAGCTGAACGCCGATTGGCAACCCGAGACTATCAAAACCACAGGGAATAGACAAACCACAGATGCCGGCGAGATTGACCGCAAGGGTAAAGACATCCTGCCGGTACATCTCTATGGGGTCATGAACAATTGCACCCACTTTGAAGGCGGTATTGGGCGATGTAGGAGAGACGATGGCATCGAGCCTGCCAAACACTTCCTCAAAGTCAGCTGCTATCCTTTCACGCAATCGCTGGGCTTTGTAATAGTATCTTTCCGCATAGCCGGCGCTCAAAGCAAACGTTCCCAGCATGATACGTCGCTTCACTTCTGGTCCGAGATACCGGCTGCGACTGCGGATGGTAGCATTCGTAAAGGTGTCGTCGGCTTGTCGCTTGCCGTATCGTAGCCCATCAAAGCGCGCCAAGTTGGCTGAAGCTTCTGCGGATGCGATGAGGTAGTAAGCTGGAAGAGCCATGTCCATGCATTCGAGTCTGATTGGAATCAACTCTGCGCCGAGATTCTCCATCTCTGCAAGAGCTGCTTGCACTGCTTGTTTCACGCTAACGGTGCACGAGTCCAGAGTATCTTCAAGCCATCCTATTCGTATTCCTGCAAGTGACGATAATGGTTGGAAATCAATCGGCGCGCTTGAGCGGCTTGTAGCGTCCTGTGGATCTTTTCCTTCCGCTGCTTTTAGCAATAAGGCAATATCGTGAGCTGTTCGAGCAAAGAGACCAATCTGGTCTAATGATGAACCGAATGCCACCAAGCCATATCGGCTAATACGTCCGTAGCTGGGTTTTAGTCCACAGACACCGCACAGTGATGCGGGTTGCCTAACACTCCCGCCAGTATCTGAGCCAAGCGCTCCAAGCACAAAGCCGCTTGCCAACGCTGCCGCGCTTCCACCACTGGACCCACCAGGAACATAATCGATGTTCCAGGGATTGTAAGTTCCACCATACGCCGAATTCTCGGTCGAGGAGCCCATGGCGAATTCATCCATATTGGTCTTGCCCACCACGATCGCCCCCGCCTGGCGCAGTTGACTTATAGCGGTAGCTTCAAACGGTGGGGAATAGCCCTCAAGCATCTTGGAACCGCAAGTAGTGGGCATTCCTTGCACGTGAATGTTGTCTTTTACCCCAATAGGAATCCCTAACAAGGGGGCAGTGTCTATCCCTGAATTCAACAGTTGATCCGCACTACGAGCAGTCGCCAAAGCATGATCCTTTTCAAGATGGAGAAAGGTGTGAAGACTGGGCTCATACTGGTCAATCTGATCGATGAACGCTTGAACGAGTTCTACGCTGCTAACCTCACCTGAACGCAGCATGGTGCTTGCTTGGTTAATGGTGAGATTTGGAGTCAGCATCAGATTGTGAAAACGCTGTGATTCACTGGTCTAGCACGCGGGGAACGCGGTAAAAGCCGCGTTCGGTGTCAGGAGAGTTGGTCAACAGATCGTCAGCCAGCGTGCTATCTTTGGGGTTGTCTGGTCTTAGACCCTCATGACTTGTAAGTTGTTCTGGATGCAAGCTTTCATCAATGCCTGTGACCCGTTCCGCCCATTCCAGAACCGCAGCTAGTTGTTTGCGGTAATGTTCACGCTCGGACGGATCGAGTTCAAGTCGAGAAAGGCGAGCGATGTGTTCTAGTTGTTCCAGGGTTAGTGCCATTTGAGATCAGCCCTGATAGTAGTGGATATCACGGTACAAGATCCGCCGCTGCTGCTGCTGGAGACTTGTTTCCGGAGATGACATCGCGTACCGCCTGTGTTAATTCCCTCTCCAAACTGTCCCAATCGGCGCCGTAAGCGTGAGGGATTCCCAAGAGAATCTGTTCGCGCGCGAAACGAATGTAATCATCAGTGATGGGCCAAGCAGCAAAGGCGCCCATTGATGCCGGCAGCCAACCAGATGTATAGCTCCAGGCACCGAGGTTCTCTGGCAACATTAGCCAGTCAATCAACTCCCCGACCAGTTGCTGGTGTATTGGGTTGGTGGTGACCACAGCCCAGTGCCATCCATCTATCAAGGGGAATGCCGCGTCGCTTGGTCCTGGAATCGCACTAAAGGATGTATTGATCAGACCCGGACGACGAGCGATAAAAGCCTGCGAATCGATATTGACAAGTGATGCAGTGCCAGTGCGGTAAGAGTCCCAAACGTCGCTGAGCGAGTCATCATCGACAATGGTAGACGGAATCGCCTGAGTCGAGTTTGCTCTTTGGATGAAGCGCAGAACCTCGGTCAAAGGGTCAACGTCCAATATTAGCTCTGAATCCTTTTCGCTTATAGTGCCCCCTGCAGCCAAATAGAGCGCCAACACAGATGTCCCTGATGCATTTTCAGAAGCGGGGAAGAGATATGGACCGCCAGAGTCAATTATCGACTGCCAAGTCGTTGGGCGGGTATCGGTAATGATGGAGGTGTTGAATGCCACGTGTTCAAAATTGAGTTTAAAGGGGATGCCGAGTTGAACATCATCGACTGACGCCAGCTTGACTGCTACAGGGAATAATGCTTCAAGGGTACTTTGAGAGACCAATTGATCCACCGGTTGCAGTACACCGTAATCATCTGCAGTATTCAGCATCTCTGTACTCATCAATACCATGTCAGGAAGAACGTCAGGGGCTACCTTGGGTGCAGTGCGCAGATAATCCAACACACTGCCAGAGCCCATAGCGCTCTTTACCACCACCTCCACAGACACATCGTGTTGGGTTCGCTGGAAGGACAAGAGCTGATTTTGAAGCAGTCTTCCCATGGATGTTTCATCTGAAGGGGCAAATTCCTCTATAGTCCACAAGGTCAGTGTGATAGGTCCAGTAGGAAAGAGCGGGATACTTGTTGCCTCGAGAGTTGAGACTGGTTCCTGCGACTCTGTCGCCTGCGCAGTTGGCTTTGATTCCTCAGTGGCAATAGGGGTAATCGTGCCGTCATCCGGTGTATTCGATGAGCAGCTAGTGAACAACCATACCGCAAATGCGAGAACGATTGATTGTATTGTGCTTTTGCGCATTATTTTGAGAGCAATGCTCTACCGTTCCTGTGTCAATGCTGCTACCAGCGGATCAGTAAATCTTAAACTGATGTCAGTAAGTGAGCTAGTAAGCTGGTGCCACCATTGGCGAATGAGGCTGTTATCAACAACAACGTGTTCTACTGCATCAAGCAACTCAAAGACCGTCTTTCTAGTGATCTTGACATCCTCACCAGAGTAAAGTGCGTCACGCTCCAGCAGTATCTGATCTAGTGTAGAAGCTGCGAGCGCCAGTGGTATGAGGCAGAATTGTCGGATGCCATCTTCCTCATCCGGCAGCCCAAGAACGTATTCAATTCCCTGAGCTAGATGACGGAAAGCGTATGTAAGCATTGGAATCACGCGGTCGGAGTCCTCCTCCGAGTTTAGCGGTATGAATTGAGGAGGAATATAGTGCCTGCCCTCATTATGGTCGCGAAATGAGTCTTTAATGATGTTGGTCAATTGCAACCCGGCTGCAAAACCCAACTCCAAGGTTCTCAGATAGAGCAGCCGTCCCTCGCGAATGAACGGAGAATATAGGGAGAATAGGGTGGTTAGCATTTCACCCACAATGCCAGCAACAGTGTAACAATAGTCATCTAGCTGTTTCAGTCTCAGTAGAGAAAGCTGGTTGTGACCATCGAACTGCTGCATCCACAACTGCATTCCCCTTGATGTGCGGATTACATGTTCGACGATGATCTTTTGATATTCCTCTGGAAGTTCATTCAATTGATCCATCAGGTAGGGAGTGTATTGCAGCAGGGTGACGTGATCGCTGTCATCGATTCGATCCTCATCAGAGAACTGCTGAGCGAATCCAGAAACAAGAGCGCGATCATTCCGGTTTTCGAGTACCGATATATACTGTTCGAGAGCTGCGATGCGTTCGTCTTTGGAGAGCCGGTAGGCATCCTCAATAGTATCAGCATTGCGAAACAGCAAATATCCGATTGTTACTGATTCCTCAAGAGGGGAGGGCAGTTTGGGGATATTCAGTGCGAATGTACGTGAAGTGCGATACAAAAGCTCTCGCAACTTGTCTGGCATTACTTGCATGTGGCATCTCCAACATGGTCAATAGCCAATTCTAAGTTATGGTTTTGGTTCTGTCCAGTTTAGTCACAAGGCGGACACTGCTTTCTATGTTCGTTGCGTCGCACTGTAGTGTCGGCTAGACTCTAATTGAGACTCGTATGTCTATTGATCACTTTCTGAACCACTTTAAGCAGGACAGCAGCTTGTCTGCGAACATTGTGGCTTGGGAAGAAATCCCAGCTCGCGGAAGCCATTTTGAAAGCGCGTTCAGTAGTGTCAATCCTGCCTTGGTCACTGCACTAGAACAGCAAAAGTTGTGGCCTCTGTATACTCATCAAGCTGCTGCAATCAGGGCAGTGCTTCAAGGCGATAATGTGGTAGTAGCGACTGGGACCGCATCGGGCAAATCGCTTTGCTACCACATTCCAATCTTGAATTCATATGAAGCCGACAACTCAAGTACCGCCCTGATGTTGTTTCCCACCAAGGCATTAGCCCAAGATCAATGTGCTTTCCTTGAGGAAATGATCACTACTATGAAATCTGGTTTGAAACACCGGGTGTACGATGGCGACACCCCGGTTTCTCGCCGGTCTAAAGTGCGCAAGGAAGCAGGCATTATATTGAGCAACCCAGATATGCTTCATGCTGGAATCCTTCCTTTTCACACACGCTGGGCACGGTTCCTTTCAAGGCTTCGTTATGTGGTGCTTGACGAGATTCATATCTATCGTGGGGTTTTTGGCAGCCACGTGGCAAACCTTATTCGCAGGTTGAGAAGAATATGCGCCCACTACGGCAGCAGTCCTCAGTTCATCTGCACCTCAGCAACCATCGCAAATCCCAAAAGTCACGCTGAGAATCTTATTGAAGGATCAGTCATTGAAATTGGGTCTGATGCAGATGGCTCTCCGCGTGGGATGCGCAACTTTGTGATCTACAATCCACCTCTACTGAATCCTGCGTTAGGAGTGCGTCAAACCGCAAGGTCTGCAGCGCTTTCCCTGGCACATCAGATGGTTCGCGAGCAGCTTCAAACCGTAGTGTTTACCCAGTCGCGATTGGAGACCGAACTGATTCTTGGAGATCTTCGCTCTAGATTAAGTCAGGTTGTCCCAACCAGCCGGCTGCAGGGCTATCGTGGAGGTTATCTGCCAAGCGAGCGCCGCAAGATAGAATCAGGACTGCGTGATGGCACTATCATAGCCACGGTGGCAACCAACGCACTCGAGTTGGGGGTTGATATAGGAGGTCTGTCAGGATGCATATTGGTAGGCTATCCTGGAACAATCTCCAGCACTCGTCAACAGGCAGGGCGCGCTGGCAGGCGATTGGGAGATTCGATAGCTATATTCGTGGCGCAAAGCAATCCCCTCAATCAGTATCTGGCGCGACATCCCGAGTTCGTGCTGGAACGAAACCCTGAAAGCGCCTTGGTTAATCCTGACAATCTATCCATCATGGCAAATCACATTGCCTGCGCCGTCTATGAACTGCCATTGGGGAAGAACGAGATTGCTGAACAGAGTCAGATTGCGCAGGACCTTGTGGCAGATATGGTGGAACACAATCTGCTGTATCAGTCAAACACTGGCTACCACTGGATCGAAAGCGAAATGCCAACTCGGGCAGTATCTCTTCGCAGCGGCAGCGGAGATACATTCGTTATAGAAGATGTAACTCAACCTGAACGCCCTCAAGTAGTCGGTCAGATGGATCGTGAAAGCGTGCCCCTGTTGCTCTATGAGGGCGCAATCTACCTCCATGCGGGAACCATGTTTCAGGTAAAGAATCTCGATTGGGAAAATGGACGTGCAGCGGTAGCGCGTGTCAATGTGGACTATTTCACTGAAGCCATTATGCCGCGCAAGATCAGGATACTTGATTGTGAAGAAAGCAAGAAGGCTAATGGTTTCACGATTTCCCATGGTTGTGTTCTGGTAACTAGTCAAACCACTGGTTATCGCATGGTGAAGCGATCTACATTGGAGACTTTGGGATTCAATCCAGTCGATCTACCAGAGCAGGAGATGGAGACGGCTGGTGCGTGGATTACCTTGAACACAGACATGGTGCATGCGATGGAGAGCGCCGGGTATGCTGTTGGACCCACAAACTATGGTCCTGATTGGGATGGGCAGAGGGCAAAGGCACTGGAAAGGGATGGCGGTATCTGTCGACATTGTAGTCTGCCGCCTATGGCTGGTCGCAGCCACGATGTGCACCATCTTAAACCATTTCGGAGCTTTGGCTATGTACCGGAATTGAACCGCAATGATAAAGAGGCAAATCAACTCTCAAATCTGATCACTTTGTGCAGCCGGTGTCATCAAAGAGCTGAATCCACAGTAAGGATGAGAGGCGCGCTTTCAGGTCTCGGTACGCTGTTCCACAATCTTGTTCCTTTATTCCTCATGTGCGAT
Organism: Chloroflexota bacterium; assembly: GCA_039714055.1. Taxonomy (GTDB): domain Bacteria; phylum Chloroflexota; class Anaerolineae; order Promineifilales; family UBA4811; genus JBDLKB01. The sequence continues at coordinate 1,164 of JBDLKB010000002.1, read as the reverse complement.
GCACGCGATCTGCAGGTCATGACCGACCCGGCACCCGCAGGATTTGATGGCCCCTCGATCATAGTCCATGAGAGGATAGCGGGCGGTGTTGGGCTTTGTGAACAGATTTACCAGGTAAATCGGGATATTCTGGATGCAGCGCTGGAGTTGATCAATGTATGCTCCTGTCAAGACGGGTGTCCTGCGTGTGTCGGTCCATCGGGCGAGATCGGTCCTGCTACCAAGGAGGCAACATCTGCCTTGATCAATGCGATGTTGAGCGCCTAAAGTGAAGCGCCCGCCAACAGGGGGTGTTGACGGGCGCTCGCGCCAAAGGAGGAAACAGTAAGAGCCTGGATGGGGAGGGCCATTACCCCAGGCCCTGTTTCGGGGGAAATAATATCACAAACTTTTCGATATTGAAAGGATGCCGCGCATAATTCTTGTGTGACAAGTGTCACTAGCGAATCTTCACTATTGAGGGGCTGGGATCGATCAATACGGGATTGCCGGCTCTTGATGCGGTCCATCTGGTTCGGTAAATTTATCCCAATAAGATGGATTCTGTTGCAGTAGGCCGTACGAGAACACCGAGTGTCCTAATGCGCCTGACTGCCGCGCAATGTCAATGCGGCTGGTGATTTCGCTAAAGGACGAGTACCCCGCGCCTACACCCGCAACGATCTTTCCAGGTCCCTGATTCTGCACAAAGTCCGACACCAATACTCCATAATGCGAGGCAAAAGGATCATTGTTGTAATTTACGGGATATAACATGGGCATTATGGCGTCAATGATTCCCTGTTGCACCCAGCGCTGACTGTCCTGATAGTAATCATGATATCCTTGCGAGGCTGATAGACCCCATTCCGGCTTGAGTTGGTAAACAGGCCACACTGCAGCAGAGAAGAACACATCGTTGGCGAGTGACTGATTGATCTCTGCTACCAGATCGGTGATCATATCCCTCTGGTAATTTTTCCAATCATTCGTGCCGTAGCCATATCCCGCAGCTTGCGTGTATGGATCCCAGGAGTATTGTGATCCCGGATAACGAATATAGTCGAGATGGATACCATCAACTTGATAGCGCTGTGCTATGTCGAGAACTACTCCTTTGATGTGTTCTCTGACATATGGCGCTGCGGGTGAAGCGAAGAGATATTTGCCCGACTCAAGATTCAT
>JBDLKB010000001.1:0-31169 GCA_039714055.1 Chloroflexota bacterium | reverse complement strand
ATGATTTGGGTTACGGCAGCATTAGTATTCCAGACTCGGTCTTTGAGCATGACCTGCAACTGGATCGTGCTTTAGAGATGATTCGATCCCTAAAGAAGAAGGCGGAATCATCCGGGCTTGCCTTTGGAGTCAAATTGAGTAACACGTTGGCAATGAGCAATCATCGCAAGATGCTGCCTGGTGATGAGATGTATATGTCCGGTCGTGCGCTTTATCCCATCACCTTGAACCTGTTCCACTTGCTGGTTGATGTCTTCAACGGCGATCTCAATGTGTCTTACTCTGGAGGTGCTGATGCACTGAACGTAAGCGACATCATCGCCTGCGGTGCATTGCCTGTCACCATGGCGTCAGATCTACTGAAACCTGGTGGCTATTCTCGTTCCTTGCAGGCATTGCAGGAACTGCAAATGGCAATGGTAGAAGCCGATGCTAACGATCTTGCTGCTTTCTCGCTAGACAGGCAGGAGAAATTGCAGCTAGCTGCATACGAGGCGCGAAGGGACCGTCGTTACCACAAGACATACCATCCTTATCCACTACCAAAGGTGTCAGCATCTTTGGAAAAGTATGACTGCATAGCCGCTCCCTGTGTTGAGCAATGCGCTGTTCGCCAGGATATCCCAGAATACGCCTGGTACATTCAGAATGGCGACTATGATGCCGCACTACAAGTGATCTTGTCGCGGAATCCGCTTCCTGGTGTCACTGGGTATGTCTGTACCCACTTGTGTCAGGAACGATGCACACGGAACAATTATGATGAACCTGTGCAGATCAGGGCACTGAAGCGATTCGCAGTCGAGAATGGTAAGGTATCGCTAGAGCAAAACGCCGGAAGCCATGGTGTCAAGCACAAGGTAGCTGTAATCGGCAGCGGTCCTTCTGGACTGGCGGCGGCATACTACCTGACATTGAGCGGAGTATCGGTTACCATTTTTGAATCCCGCAACAAAGCGGGTGGAATGTTGGCAATTGCCCCCGTTTTCCGTCTGCCTTCAAATATCGTTGAGCAAGATATCGATCGTATCATCGACCTCGGGGTCGATCTGCGGCTGGGACATTCGGTTGATGGTCCTCCCGAATCGCTGCTTGATGATGGTTATGATGCAGTGTATGTGGCTACCGGCTATCAGAAGGATGCAACTCTAGGTATGCCTGGAGAAGAGGGACTCGGAGTGTATTCCGCCATGGATCTATTGCGGCGCGCTGCCAACAAAGATGCTCTGCCTTTAGGAGACAATGTTCTGGTTATCGGCGGCGGCAACACTGCCATGGATGCGGCTCGCGTGGCACAGAGGTTGATTGGCAAACCAGTAACCGTTGTTTACCGTCGAACCCAAGCAGAGATGCCCGCCACTGACGAGGAACTTGACGGGTTATTAGATGAAGGCAATCAGATTGAAGAGCTGCTCAGCCCTCAACGGGTAGTACTGGATGAGGGGAAGGTTGTCGCTCTTAAAGTAATTCGCAACAGATTGGGTCCACCCGATCCAGATGGCAGACGTCGTCCGATACCAGTTCCAGGTACCGAATTCGAGATGCCTGCTGATTCTGTAATCATTGCCATTGGACAGCGACCTGAAATCAGTTTCCTGGATGGCAGCAATGTGACCCTGCATCCTTGGGGTGCCATCGAGGTTAAAGATGACGGTACTGCGGGGCATGTCTGTATCTTGGCGGGTGGAGACGCGGTCAGAGGACCAGCAACCATCGTTGAGGCGTGTGCTGACGGTCGTCGAGCAGCCGAGACGATAATGGCGCAGATCGATAAAACCTTTGTCGCTCCTACTTTTCCAGCAGTGTCCATGACCACGGAGCAGGTCCGAAAAGTCAAACTGGCCCGTTCCCGCAAACAACCGGCGTTCGAGCCAGCATTATTACCTCCAGCCCAACGCCAGAACTTTGACCTGGTGGAGACATCCTACAGCGATGAACAGGCGCGAGAGGAAGCCGCGCGATGCTTGCAGTGTTCTTCCCTGTGCGACAAATGTGTTGAAGTGTGCCCCAACCGCGCCAATCAAGTCTATTTCATTAAAACCGGAAGGTATGAGGTTCCTGTTGTTGTTGCCAACGGAACTGGGATTGAGATCAGACAGCAGGAAACAGTGTCGATTGAACAAGAGCGCCAGATATTGCACTTGGATGATCTGTGCAACGCTTGCGGCAACTGCACCACATTCTGCGTTCATCAAGGTCAGCCATTCAAGGACAAGCCTAGGTTGTTTCTCCTGCGTGAAACATTCGAAGCAGAGACAGACAATGCCTATTTGGTGGAAGGTGACACAATATGGTGCCGAGACGATGGCAACGAATATCAATTGACCATGTCTAATCAAGGTAGACAGCTCAAGTGTAACAACTTTACTCTATCCTTGGACCATGTATTCAATGTGACCGACTCTCAATTACATGAATCCTTTGCAGGGGAGCTCTCATTAGCGATGGCATTGGAGATGAACTGGATCCTCCAGGCTGCACGCCAGGCGTTTCCAGGTCTCATCAATTGAGATCAACACCCAATCACGGTCAGATAAAGGTTCGGAGCGTAAATGGAACATGTATTAGGTCTTGAATGTGTCATCTGCGGGGAGATGTATGGCGCAGATGAGGTTCAGTATGTATGCCCCAATCACGGCAACGATGGCATCCTTGATGTCAAGTATGACTATGAATTGATTGCGCATAGAGTGGAAGAGAATCCGATTCCGCCGGTCGGTTCGGGAGGCGGAATCTGGCGTTATCGTGATCTGCTCCCGGTCGCAATCGATGAATTCCCGCCGCTTATGGTAGGAGATACCCCTCTCTACAACTCAACGAGGTTAGCAAACGCGTTGGGCATTAGAAAAGTATTGATAAAAGATGACAGCAGACAACCTTCAGCTAGTTTCAAGGACAGGGCGTCAGCGCTAGCATTGGTAAAAGCTGAGGAAACAGGTGCGGGGGTCATTGCCACCGCCAGCACGGGAAACGCGGCGGCTGCACTTGCTTGTATTGCTGCCAGTGTTGAAAAACCCACCGTCATCTTTGTTCCCGCATCAGCTCCTAAAGCCAAGATCGCTCAGTTGTTGGTCTATGGCAGCACAGTGATGCTGGTTGAAGCTAGCTACGATGCTGCTTTCGAATTGTGCCTTGAAGCTTGTGACAAATTTGGCTGGTACAACCGAAACACAGCTTTCAACCCATACATGACCGAGGGAAAAAAGACGGTGGTCTATGAGGTTTGCCAACAACTAGGGCAGACGCAGGGCGGCACGTGGCAAGTTCCGGATGTAGTGGTTGTACCTGTAGGTGATGGCTGCATCATCGGCGGGGTTCACAAGGGCTTTACCGATCTACTTCAACTGGGGTGGATCGACCAGATGCCGCGCATTATCGGGGTTCAGGCTGCTGGATCTGATTTCCTGTGGCAGGCATGGAGCCAACAAGAGGATGTTCTCACCAAGGCTCCCATTGTTGCTGAAACTGTAGCTGATAGTATCTCCGCTGGTCTTCCTCGTGACCGGATCAAGGCGATGCGAGCGGTGAACCAGACCGGAGGTGCTTTTGTCCGTGTGAGCGACGAGATGATTCTGAATGCGATTCCCATACTTGCTCGAGCAACTGGGGTATTTGCAGAGCCCGCAGCGGCTGCCGCCTATGCGGGTCTGGAATCAGCGTTGCGGCAAGGATTTATTGAAGAGAAAGAGAGTGTCTTGGTGCTGGTAACAGGCAGCGGCTTGAAGGATATCAACGCTGCCATGCGTGCTAAAGGTGATCTGTTCACCATAAAGCCAAGTATCGATGAGGTTGTTCAAGTAGTAAGTACTCTGGAAAGGGGTGTCTGATGCGAGTGTTTATATCTGTTGATATGGAAGGGATCACCGGTGTGTCATGCTGGGATGATGTAGATCATAACAAACCTTCTTTCAATCGATTCAGGGAGATCATGACCGCTGAAGTCAATGCGGCGATTGAGGGAGCATACAACGGGGGCGCTGCGTATGTGCTGATAAACGATTCACACGGAGGCATGAGGAATATTCTCTTGGAGAAGCTAGACAAGCGTGCCGAGTTGATCAGTGGGTATCCCAAGCAGTTGGGTATGATGGCAGGTGTGGACAGAGACATTGATAGAGCCATGTTCATCGGCTACCATGCCATGGCAGGTACAGCACACGCGGTACTTGACCACACTTGGTCTGGCTCACAAGTGTACTCACTACAAGCCAATGGGCGCACCATAGGGGAGACTGGATTAAACGCTGCAATTGCCGGACACTATGGAGTGCCTGTGGTATTGGTAACTGGTGACCAGGCTGTTGCCTCTGAAGCTAAGGCTTTACTGGGAGATAGGCTAAACACGGTTGAGGTCAAAGAGTCTTTGAGCCGAACTGCGGTAAAGAGTCTGCCAGTGGAGCAAGTAATGGGTCAAATCAAAGAAGCTGCATCCCAGGCGGTAAACGGACCAATTCCAAAAGCACTTGTGTTTGCCCCTCCAGTTACCATCACTATTCAGTTTGTAACCAGTGTACAGGCCGAAGGAGCGTCAGCGCTGCCCGGAGCCAATCGAGTAGATGGCAGAACAGTGGAGTGGACAGGGGAAGACATTATCGAAGCATACAGCGCGATGCTTGCCATGTTGGCGCTCGCGTGAAATTTCACATTAAGGAGACTGTAACATATGATTGACTTGACTATCAACTCAAAGGGGCTGGAAAGCGCGGTTGAGGTAGCACGTGAACGGAATATCATCATTCCCACTTTTGCCCAACAGCGCAATCCAGAGCTAATCCCCGACAAGATCAAGGAACAACTTGATTCAATCGGGTTGTGGGATATTGTTTCACCCAATTTGTTCCGCATCACCTGGAAGAACGAGCCGGTATCCTCTGGTGGAGGGTTTGGCGGAGTGAACTATGTCGAACTTCCCAAGTCATTAACCGGAGTTGATGCCCGCATCATCTGCCTGGTCGGGAAATGGTTTCCCACAGGCGCGCACAAAGTAGGGGCAACCTTTGGTTGTTTGGTGCCTCGCCTGGTTACGGGCCAATTCGATCCCAAGAACCAGAAAGCGGTGTGGCCCTCAACTGGGAACTACTGCCGTGGTGGCGCATACGATGCAAAACTTTTGGGATGCGAATCAGTTGCCATTTTGCCTGAAGAGATGAGTCGAGAAAGGTTCGAATGGTTGGAAAAGGTGTCAGGCGAGATCATCGCCACACCTGGCTGTGAGAGCAATGTAAAAGAGATCTTTGACAAGTGCTGGGAGCTGACAAACGAACGTGGCGACAAGATCGTCATCTTTAATCAGTTCGACGAGTTTGGAAATCACCTCTGGCATTATGATGTCACCGGACATGCTATGAGCGAGGTGCTTGAGCAGGAGATGGGACCAAATGACAACTATCGAGGCGTGGTATTAACTACGGGCTCGGCAGGCACAATCGGCTGCGGCGACTATATGAAAGAGATGTTCCCAACGTCAAAGGTAGCCGCCAGCGAAGCGCTTCAGTGCCCGACCTTGCTAATCAACGGCTTTGGCGGCCATCGGATTGAAGGCATTGGAGACAAGCACATACCTTGGATCCACAACATGCGCAACACTGACATGGTGATGGCGATCGACGACGAAGCGTGCATGAGCCTGGTGCGTTTATTCAACGAACCAGCAGGTAAACATTACCTCCAAACCCAAAACGTACCTCCGGAGATAATTGAGCAACTTGATCTTCTTGGTATCTCTGGTATTGCCAATGTGCTTTCATCTATCAAATTCGCCCGCTGGTATGAGTTGGGTGAGAACGACATCGTTCTCACGGTACTAACCGATTCAATGGAACTGTACCAAAGCCGCCTGCGAGAATTGGAGCAGGAGCATGGTGAATACAATGCGATGGATGCGGCAGCAGATTACCATCAACATCTCCTGGGCTGCACCGTCGATTACGTTGAAGAATTGGGTTATTGGGATCAGAAACGTATCCATAATCTCAAGTATTACACCTGGGTAGAACAGCAGGGTAAGACCTACGAAGAGATTCAAGCTCAGTGGTACCAGCCAGATTACTGGGACGGTGTCCACTCTCAAATAGACGAAATTGACGAATTGGTAACCCAATTCAATGAAATGACTGGTCTTTTAAAGTAGCAAAAGAAAGGGGGAAGAGCTTTGTCTCTTCCCCCTGTAATTGTCACGGAGTCGGGGTCGGGGTTTCCGCCGGGGGTGGTGTACTCGTCGGAGATGGAGATGGCGGTGGTGGCGTCTCCGTAGGAGGAGGACCCTTTTCTTTTGTCGGCGTCGGCACCAACGTCACCGGTGCCAGGGTTGGGGTAGGCGTCTCGGTCGGTGTCTCTGTCGGAGTTGGTGTTAGAGTAGATGTCGGTGTCTGTGTTGGTGTAGGCGTCTCGGTCGGGGTCGGTGTTGGATTAAGCACATTCACGTGCACTCGATGCTCAAACAGCACCTCGTTCCCATTTTTATCAACGGGGCCAGCGATGAGCACGCGCAAGGTATACTCATAATCCTTGACATTGCGCGTGTTCCATCTAGCAATCTCGCCTGCTTCAACCGGACTCGGATTCCAATCGCTTACTAGACCCCATCCAATCGGATTTCCTCCCTCACCGTATTCCACCCGATAAGCACGCATGTTAGGAGCAATAACGCGCCCGTACAGAATGAGTTCGCCAAGAACTCGTTGTCCTTCGTTCGGTGAAGTTAATATTACCTGAGGACGTGGAGTATCGGGACCGCAAGCGACGGAAGGTGGAAGCGGGAGTCGGGGACTGGGATCACCCGGGTATTCAACCATGGTGATGTTGCGATTGGCAGCCCATTGCCGACCCGAGGCGGTCTCTTCGACCCAGGCGCGCCCAGTTTTATCATCAATCACCACGTACAGTCTCTCTTCGACTGCTTCAGTACAATGTTCATTTGCTTCCATACCAGTCCACAAATCCACCTGCTTTCGACGGTAGATGTCATGTTCCGCTGAGAGAGGCGGCTGGTTGTTCGCAAACAACTCCATCTTGCGCCGGTCTGCAGGGCAATCCTCGGACGGAATCGTTCCTGAATCGACACAAATTTCTGTTTGCACAATCCCTGCCGGGCGAGCAAAGTCTACTACTTCCATATTGCTGAGTACACGCTCCATGAATGAGCGCCAAACAGGTGAAGCAATACGGTAGCCAGATGCTCCCGGCGCCATTGGTGAGTTATCTGTATTACCTACCCACACACCTACAGCGATTTGAGGGGTATAGCCAATTGTCCAAGCATCCCGGACATCGTCCGCGTTTGTGCCGGATGTACCGGTCTTGGCAGCCACCCGGCGGTCATTGAACTGCAGCCAGTTGTTCTGCCCGAAAGCTGGCATTCTGGCATTATTGTCAGACAGAATGTCGCTGATCAGATAAGCATGTTCCGCTCGGATGACGGTCTTTGGTTCCGGTTTGGCTTCGTATATCAGGTTGCCCTGCAAATCCTCGATACGTACGATAGAGACGGGATCGATTCTGTTCCCATTGTTAGCCAATGTGGCATAGAATGAAACCATCTCCATCGGGCTTATTTCACCGCCTCCCAAGGTTAAGGCAAGCCAATAGTCACTCGGTTTGCCTACAGTGTCACAGCCTGTGTCGTTGAGCGATGATATTCCGATTTGGTTGGCTCGTTCGATTAAGTTGCATACCCCAACTTGATTCAATCCCTTGACTGCAGGGATGTTGTACGAGTTTGCCAGCGCATCACGCAGCAGTGTAGGTCCGTGGAATCTGTCGTCATAATTCTTTGGGGTGTAGGTCTGTCCCCATTCATTTGAGAAGGTCACTGGCACATCCCAAATCAAGGTGCTGGGAGTCCATCCTTCTTCCAAATTGGTTACATAGGTAAGAGGTTTGATGGAGCTGCCGGGCTGTCTGCCGGACAGGGACACGTTGACTTGCCCATCGATTGAATCATCGTAAAAGTCCATACTTCCAACCATGGCAAGAATTCGCCCGGTTTCAGGATGGACGGCGACTAGAGCGGTGTTATTGGCGCCCCAGTCAGCATAGTGTTGCTGGTGTTCGGTAACAGTGTCTAGTGCAGCCTGCTGCACCTGGGGGACTATCGAGGTGAATACACGGATCCCCTGCCGGTAGCTGCTTTGAGGACCCATAAGACCCTCTAGCTCTTGACGCACATAGCTGACAAAGTGAGGGTAAACCATATCCACTCGAGGTGGTTCGAGATCATAGATACGGCTCTCCATCTCTGCCATAGCCGCTGCCATGTTCTCACGGCTGATGCTCCCGGCTTCAACCATCAAGGCAAGCACCTGGCTTTGTCTACCAAGTGCTAGTTCCGGTGCGGTATAAGGGTCCCATGCTGCAGGCGCTTGTGGAAGTCCTGCGAGCAGCGAAGCTTCAGAAAGATTGAGTTCCGATGCATTTTTACCGAAATAGGTCTGTGACGCCGCCTCGATTCCATAGGCTAGGTTGCCATAGTTTATTTCGTTCAGGTACAGCTCCAGTACCTCGTCTTTTGAATATCGCCGCGATATCTCGGTCGCCAGGATAGCCTCTCGAATCTTTCGACTGGCTGTTTCTTGCACCCTCTCTTCGGGTGTCATGAGGATGCCCCGGGCGACTTGTTGGGTAATAGTGCTTGCGCCGCTGACAATCTCACGTTCTATCAGGTTTTGTACTGCCGCCCTGGCGATTCCAATGGGATCAAAGCCAGGATGTTGGTAAAAGTACCTATCCTCAGTATCAATCGTAGCTTGGATCAAAAGTGGTGAGATCTGCTTGAGAGTTACCCTTTGTCGGCGTCCCATGTCTGAGGGGATGAGTTCATAAAGCAGATTTCCCTCGGAGTCAAGGATATATCCTGTCTCAAAGTCAGATGCTCTCGATGCAAGTTCGTCTGGCGGCGGAAGTTGCGAGGCGATAGCTATGTAGCCAACCGCAGCAGCAGACACACCGATAAAAGCAAAAATCAAAGCAATGATAATTCCATAAATCAATGTTTTGAGAAAACAGCCCGTACCATTGTTCTTCTGTCGAGGTGTTGTTGAAGGTCGATAAGGTCGTGGGCGCATAGGTGGTGGAGGTGGAATATTTGGTGGTGAAGGTAGTGGGTCTGGCGGTGTTGTCGGTCTGGAAGTAGGTCTGGTTACACTGTTTTCATCTCGTAGCGGCTGCCAATCAGGCGGTCCCAGATGCGTTCTTCCTGGAATTCCAGAGGATTGAACCAAGGTAGCATCCGGGTCGGTCCACGGGGGTGGACGGAGTACCGTATCCTCACTGTCGAATATATCCTCTGGTGTTGTCTCTTCATCATCTTGCGGAACGCTATTTTCTTGGTGGATGGTCCAGGTTGGCTGGACCTCGTCTGCAGAATCGCTGTGCAGCGGCTCGGGTTTGTCGTTATTCGATTGACTCGAGTTCAACTCATTCATGGCATTTAGACGCACATTCACATATGATTGTTCCGGTGCAAGAATGATGCCGGAGCATTATACAGACGGGTAATTGGCCGTCAATGGTATGGTTTTAACGCTGACATTCAACATGCTAGTTAATGGAGGAACAAGATGAATCAGATTGATACTACTTTTCCCGTGCGCTTTGCCGAGACTGACGCTATGGGCATTGTACATCATTCCAACCATCTTGTTTGGTTCGAAGCTGGTCGCGTGGCGTTCTTTAGGGCCAATGGGCTCGACTACCAAGAGTGGGCAGGCGAAGATGCGCAGTTAGCTATGGTTGAGGTTCATGTCAAGTATCGATTGGCGGCCAAATTTGGTCAAGAGGTCAAAGTCTCAACAAGTCTGACTAGATTAAAGACCCGATCGATTACATTCGAATACACAGTGTCAGATAGGGCAAATGACCGTGTTCTGGCAACAGGGAGCACGCGACTCATCTGTGTGGATGGCAGCGGGAAAGCGATATCTTTACCTCAAAACATGTACAACCAGTTGGCACCCATAGCAAATGAATAGGGGGACCTTCTACCAACCCAATATGCGGCCCAGGGGTGTGGGGCGCAGTATGATCGCCTTCTCGGGACACATCTCCTGACAGCAGTAACATCGGATGCAATGATCGAGGTTAAAATCGGGAAGAGGGAGGGTGTTTGACTCGTTCATCTTGATCGCCTTTGGTATCGTGGGACAAACCTCAAAACAAGTTCCACATCCCACGCAACGTTCAGTTGCCAGTACTGGTCTCTTCGCAAACCAGGTCCGTATCAATGTATGCGATGGGCCTACACGGTCATGACCTGTCTCCACCCCTCGATTGACCTTAAAGTCAGGCACTACCAAGTCATCCAGGCTATCACCTACTAGAGTGTATTCATTAATCGATCCTAGTCCCCAACGATCTCCCCATTTGCAGGTTAACAGCAAGCCAGGATCGAGGTTTATTAGTCGGCAAGCCACCGCATCGAGAGCAATAGGGTCGGTTGAAAGCAGCAATACACCCACATGGCGAGGATCGCCCCCTCGAGGTCCGTTTCCCTCCATAGCCACGATGGCATCCATCACAACTAATCTAGGACTCAATAAACGATTGAGATCCACCAGCATCTGGGCGAAATGAATCTTGTTTGCTAACTGCACGTGAAATGAGGATTTTCCCAGACCAGCAACACAACCTAGTTGGTTTTTGACTGCGCCAGTGACCCGCAGCAGCCCATGCGTCTTGAGCTTTGGCAATGAGAGAATGGCGTCTGCTTCCACTGCGCCGTGTCCCAAGCCAAACTGTTTTACCAGATTACCCTCGGGAAATGAAACATTGACCTTGGACGACATGTCCGCCAAGGGAATATTTAAACGCTCTGCTACCTCAGCCAGCCCTGAGATCCTTGCTACAAGTCCGGCACTGCCAAACCCTGGTGAGTCACCATAAGTCACACGGACTCTAGCCTTTTGTAGCTGGCTACCAATAGCTTCTAATACAATGGGGTGTGTAGTGACTGCAGCCTCTGGTCGGCTGCCGACTAGTAGATTCGGCTTGAGCAACCACAATTCATCGGGATGTACCAGATTCTCCAGCCCGCCAAGAAGGTCGAATCCTCGCTCCAGCGCATGATTGACCTCATCCAGGGTGTAGTTTGAGCACTTGACGAGCGCAACCACAGACTTGTTCATCATACAGCGAAGCGTAACCTGTTGACGCTCTCCATGCAAGAAGTGCGGGGATCTTTACCTATGGTAGAATCCGCCACAGGAAGCAATCGATGAAAGCGTTAGTTACCGGTGGAACCGGATTCTTGGGCGCACATATTGTGCGGGAGTTAATTGAACAGGGGCACAGTGTCACTGTGCTGCACCGGCATACATCCCGGCTCGATGCACTCGAGGGCTTGGAATACGAGTCCCGCATCGGAGATATCAATGACCATGAGGTAGTTAAAGAAGCGGCACGAGGCTGCGATTGGTTGTTTCATGTTGCTGCCGTGTCAGATTACTGGCGCCAAGATACAGATCGACTGTACCAGGTGAATGTGGAAGGCACAGAGACTGTTCTACAAGCTGCAATGGAAGCATCTGTCAGACGAGTGATATTTACCAGCACTGTCGGAGCAATAGGGGTGGGTGAACATGACCAGATCATGGACGAAACCCATCACTTTAATCTCAGACCTGAGCAGTTCCCATACGGTCACTCCAAGTCTGTTGCTGAGACAAAAGTACGCCATGCAGTAGCTTTGGGACAGGATGTAGTAATAGTCAACCCGACCATCGTTATTGGTCCTCGAGATCTCAATATGATCTCTGGATCCATAATTATCGAAGCTGCTAGGGGGCTTGCTAGGTTCTACCTTCCCGGTGGTGCTGATTATGTGGCGGTGGAGGATGTAGCCAAGGGGCACATCTTGGCAGCAGAAAGAGGTATATCAGGAGAACGTTACATTCTCGGAGGGGAGAACGTAACTCATAGCTCAGTGATCGAAATGGTGGTAGACGAACTCGGTCTGAAGAGGCCCAAGATGACCATCCCTGCGTGGATGATAAGGTTTGCAGCATCAGCAGTGGACGGCGCTCGCAAGATACTGGGAAACCGCATCCCGTTTGATGGCAACCAGATGCGCTTGTCTGTCCGAACGCTGCAATTCAGCTCAGAGAAAGCACGTTCGCAGTTAGGGTATCAAACTACGCCTTTGCGAGCCGCTGTTGTACGTGCCATCAATTGGTACAAAGAACACGACTATATAGACTAGCAGTATCCTAATCTTCACCTCGAATGATGATTGCTTGCTATTGAGCGGCAAGCACCCTTACGGGAACGTCAAATACCTCTTGGAAAAAGCGCGACTTTTTCTGTCCTGCCCATAACTCGGTCTGGATGCCATATGGAGGATAGACCCAGATCACCAGCGTGTCATTCAACCATACTACTTCGATTGACCGTACTGCGTCAGTGTGGGTGCGATCTAGTCCATCAGCCAGGCGCAGAATACTCCCCAGTTTAGCAACTGCATCCTGATCATCCGGTGATAGTTGAGCAAAACCCTTGTGTGTTGGTTTGGGTCTAGCCCCTCGATGATAACGAGCGATCAAGGCTACCAGACGTTGCTCTCGCTTGGTTAACGCCGTTAACTTTGCATCCATTATCATGCGGTAGGCGCTCTTGTGATGACCAACATATCCGTACCAGTAGCCGATATCATGCAATATGGCGGCGAATTCCAGCAAGTCGCGGTAATCATCTGGCAAGTCATGCAACTCTTGGGTCTGGTCAAACAGCGAAAGCGCCAAACGAGCATCCTGCAATGAATGCCCTTCCTCAAACTGGTACTTGTATGCCAGATCAAAGATCTGCTGCCGTGCTTCCTCTTTCAACCTACTACCCTCTAGTTAGCTCGCGCCCAATGATGACTCTTTGGATTTGACTTGTGCCTTCATAGATCTGGTATATCTTGGCATCTCGCATGAGCTTTTCAACCGGATATTCACGACTGTAGCCGTTTCCGCCAAATATCTGTACTGCATCGACTGTGGCTTTCATTACCATGTCTGCGGCAAAAACCTTGGCAAAAGCAGCCTGTTTTGAGTTGGGAATATCATTGTCGACCATCCAAGCCGACTGCCACACCAACAACCTTGCAGCCTCGATCTCAGTTGCCATGTCTGCCAGCATAAACGAAACGCCCTGCTGATAGTAAATAGGTTTGCCAAATGCAGTGCGGTCGAGTGCATAGTCTCTAGCCTCTTCCATAGCTCTACGCGCTACACCAACTGCCGCCGCGCTGACTGCGTTGCGTGAGCGGTCGAATACCTTCATGGCAATCATAAAACCATCGCCTTCTTTGCCCAATAGATTGGAAGTGGGAACGCGCACATTATCAAAGAACAACTCGCCCGTATGTGCTGCGTGTTGTCCCAACTTGTGTAATGGTTCTCCCACGGTGACCCCATCCCACTCACGTTCCACTATGAAACAACTGATACCTTTATGCCGCTGTTCCGGAGCCGTTTTGGCGAACACAACGTAGAAATCAGCCACAGGAGAGTTTGTGATCCAAGCTTTGCTTCCATTCAGGATATAGTGGTCGCCATCCAGAATAGCACGAGCCTTGATACCCGCAACATCAGAGCCAGCGTCTGGCTCAGTCAAGGCGTACGCTGCCATTTGCCCATCTTCTGTCAGTCGAGTTAGATATCTCTGTTTCTGCTCCTCTGATCCCGCAAGCAAAATAGGCCACGCAGTCAAGCTGTTCAACATTAGTGCTGTTTGGATCCCTGAGCAAGCATGCGCCAACTCTTCATTCACAATGCATTCGTCAAGCACAGAGAGATCAGGTCCGCCATATTCCTCCGGCACATTGAGATTCATCAACTCGGTCTCCTGAGCCCTGCGTATCACTTTCCAGGGAAACTCACTAGAAACATCATGATGCTCTGCCGCCGGCAGGATTTCCTTGGTGGCAAAATCACGCGCCAGGTCACGAATCATGCGTTGTTCCTCAGAGAGGGTGAAGCTAATCATCTTGACTTCTCCTTTTTGGTGAATGATCACATTATATGCCAATCATTCCTTGATTTCTAGCCTTGATCGATTCCGATACAATAGAAATACACAGGTCTTGTGCGGCGTGTTACGAAAATGGAAAAACATTCACCATTACGATGGATAATCAGACTGTCATTTGCTTTCATGATTGCCTTTCTCCTATTCCGTCTTTCTCCCCCGAGACCATTGGTGATAATTGGTTCTCCCAAGACGGTACTTACGACTCATCCGATCGTTGGAGTACACACGCGGCTCACTGACGAAGTTGAGGAGTGGAAGATACAAAAGACACTGCAAATGGTGCGAGAGATGGGGGCTCCGACCATCGTAGAGTTCTTTCCTTGGGCATATGTACAATCAGAGAAGGGCGGAGAATTCGATTGGTCTCACTCTGATCTCGTTATCGATCATGCGGTGTCTCAAGGGATCGATGTGATCGCTCGATTGGGCACAGTGCCTGCATGGGCGAGACCCGATCCTGAGATACAGGCGACCACCTGGAATTGGCTAGATGAGGAACATTTCGACGACTTTGCGCTCTACGTGTCTGCATTTGTAGAGCAGTACCAAGGCAAGGTGAACAAGATAATTATCTGGAATGAACCTAATCTAGCTTTTGAGTGGGGCATGGAAAAGCCGGATCCGTTCAAGTACTCGAGATTGCTAGCCAAAAGCTACCAAGCTGCCAAGGGGGCAAATCCGAAAATAACTGTGCTGGGCGGGGCGCTAGCGCCAACCTTGGAACCTGAAGACAGCAACGCCGGTATGAATGATCTGGTTTTCCTGGAAAGAATGTATGAGGAGGGAGCTTCTGCCTATTTTGACGCTCTTGCGGTACATGCATATGGATGGGCATTTCCCCCAAAAGAGCCACCATCAGCCGAGGTGATCAACTTTCGCCGGGTAGAACTGCTGCACGACATCATGCTGCAGTATGGAGATGCACACAAGCCGGTCTATATCACTGAATCTGGCTGGAATGATCACCCACGTTGGTCAAAGGCAGTACGCCCCGGTCAGCGTGTGCAGTACACATTGGATGCTCTTGCGTATGCGGAGACGCATTGGCCCTGGGTGAAATCTGTAGCCATCTGGGCATTCCGTTTCCCTGCGCCACAGCGCAGTTACGCTGATTATTTCGCATTGGTGACCCCGGATTTTTCGCCCAAGATGATCTATCAATCCTTGCAGGAGTACACTCAGCCATGAGTCGACTCAGATCAATCATCAACTACCTGATTGCAGGTATGTTGCTTACAAGTTTGCTAGGGTCGTGCTCATCCGACAGGTCACTGCAAGACATCAGAAGTCGAAAGGAGATCAAATTTGGCTTGGATCCAAGCTTTCCTCCTTTTGAGATGCTTACTCCAGAAGGGGAGTTGATTGGATTCGACATTGAGTTGGGGCAGATGATTGCCGGGCGCATAGGAGTGGATGCATCATTCCATGTCATCGGTTTTGACGGTCTGTACGACGCGCTGGAATTGGGGCAAGTTGATCTGTTACTTTCTGCCTTGGTGGTGGAACCATCACGTATGGATCAGGCAGCATATGGCATTGGCTACTACGACGCTGGCTTGGCCTTGGTGTCTGGGTTGAGTAGCGACAAGTTAGAATGGGACCGACTCAAGAACACTTGCGTCGCAGTTGAGTATGCTACAGAAGCAGAGGTGTTAGCTCGCCGCTTGCAGCGGCGCAGTGAAGGGATTACGGTGGTTGCTCATACTACGCCAGAGCAGGCACTGAACACGGTTGTTAGCCTCGAGTGCGATACTGCATTGATAGACACTGTTTCTCTGCGTTCACTCTCAAAAGAATCTGGAGTGGAATTACGTATGGAAGAGATGGTGACAGCCGAACCGTTCTCGATTGTTGCCCGGCGCAACGATCAGGCGTTGCTCACAGCGGTGAATTCTGCTTTGGTTGCCATGCGAGAGGATGGTGCACTAGAGCGGCTGGCTACCGAGTGGATCGGACCGTTGAAAACGCATTCTCAAGGTGGTTAGAAACTACTTAATATCGTGGCTCTAGCCGCAGTTGCGCTCCGCGTGATTTCCAAACGCGATCTGTAAAAGTCAACTGACAATCAGATCGACAATTCCCCGATGCAGAGTGCTGTTTGCCGCAACCAACCCTTGCACCAGAGTGCGCTCTTGATTGAAGCGCAAGGGAGCGCCTGACAGGTCGGTGACAGTTCCTCCTGCAGATAGAACCAGAGCAGTGCCAGCGCAAATATCCCATTCATTTTTGGGATTCAGACTAATGTAGGCATCCCCCATACCTGCAGCGACCCGTGCCAACTTGTATGCTGCGCTGCCGACCTCCACTACTTTGAACTTGTCAGTATAGGGCTCCCACATACCACGCTGAATTTCAGTGTTGCTTGCCAGCACCGATGCTCCATTTGGATCTTGACGAGAGCTAAAAGCTTGTGCCGCATGTCCATTAAGTTGAACCCCTTGTTCGATTGAAGAGGTAAACATCTCTTTTGTAGCCGGGTTATATACTACTCCCAGTAGAGGTTGACCGTTATCGACCAATGCAACACTCACCGCAAATTGATCCAAACCCTGGATAAATTCCTTGGTTCCATCGAGAGGGTCCACAACCCAAGTGAACCGGCGACCTAACCGCTCCGGGGTGTCCCGTGTCTCTTCTGACAGCCATCCAAAGTCGGGGGTGGCGCTTGTCAGAGTTTCACGAAGCAGCTGATCAGCTTCCATGTCTGCTGTGGTTACCGGATTGTCCGGCCTCTTGTCCCATGATTGATATGCTGACCGGTAATAAGAACAAATAACCTCACCCGCACGCTGGGTGGCGTTCTCTGCTAGTGTTAGCAGCTCTTGGATGGATTGAGAATCAAGTGATTTCATTTTCATTATAGGTTTGATTTGATGCCAGCTTTAGGTGTTGGGCGCAACTGCTGAAATGATTCCCAGTTGGCTGATCTTTTTCGCAGGAAGAACATGAACCGCTCTGTCAACGACATTTTGTTGTTTGTCGACCCAATTCCGCCACCTTGCGATCCATGACACCGGCTAGCTTGATACTTGGTCCCAAGATAATCGCGCACATGAATTCGGGCGTGGATCAATTTATCTGGTTTGCCGATCTTTGTGAGGTCTATATCTTGATTGCGGCCGAATCGTGTCGGGTCCTGACCTGTCAGCTTTGTCATCCAGACTACAGTGCGGATATGACGACGGGGAATCACTGTGCCATAGACCAGAGGTGGATCATAGGTGTCCAAGCCTTGATCTAGCTGAGTGGTGAAACGAGATTGATCTGCTGAGGCTTTTATGGCTCTCATAGCCGCATGATGTACTGCAATGTGATCCGGGTGAAAGTATCCTCCGGTATCGTCGTGTGTGATGATGATTGAAGGTCTCAGCAGCCGGATAAGACGAGTTAACTGCTCTGTCACTTGTTCTTCAGGTTGGTTTATAAAGGCATCCGGATGCCCGTTTGCCTCATCACCTTTCATACCTGAATCGCGGTAACCCAAAAAGTGGAGTCTCGCGCCAAGTGTTCTCACTGCGCATTCAAGTTCTTCAATGCGCCGTTCAGCCAGGGTTTCGTAACCGTTCAAACAATCCCAACAATCGGGGTCTGCAGTTCCCGCAGCTCCGTCGGTGAGGGTACAGATGTGCACCTCATATCCTTGGTCGGCGTGTTTTGCTAGTGTGCCGCCTGGTCCAAAGGACTCGTCATCCGGGTGAGCAAAGATTGCTAACAATACCTGCTTATTCATTCTAGTTCCTGTAAAACTCAACGATACTAACACAGCGATAGTGCAGACACAAGGTAACGTGTCATTCTTACCATCCTTGCTTTCATTGACGTATCTATACCTTACTTGTCATTGCTCTCACAATCTGTAACAATCGCCTCCATGAGTAAACAATCAGTGAGAGCGCAAACATCGCCTGTCAAATTGCTAGCGCTGGACCTGGATGGAACACTAATAGATGTAAAGGACCACTGCATTCACCCAGTAGTGGAAAGTGCAGTACGCCAGGCAATCGATCTGGGTGTGACTGTGGGCATTGCTACGGGGCGACCGTACCAGTTCAGTTTACCAATCGCGAAACAGCTTGGTCTGTCAGCTCCCCTGATTGGCTACCAAGGTGCCGAGATCAAGACCATGAACGGTGATTTGATTCGGGAATGTACCATCCCTCGCGAGGCAATTGCCATAGTACGTGATCTTGCCACCGCCGAGGATTGGCAGGTATATGTCGAACGCAATGGTGCCCTCTTTATTGAGAACGGGCGTGTTTACGACCCCAACCTAATTCAGATACAAAACCTGGAAATCATTGATGTTGATGATCTGGCATCAGTTCGTGGAGCGCATCAGATAGGTTTGTTCTTTGGTCATACGCCAGGTGAGGGAGCAGCGGAAATATTGATAGACGAACTTGGTTCAAAGGCAACAGTGTTTCAGACCCATGTCAAGTTCGTGAACATCGTTGCCAATGGTGTTTCAAAGGGAGACTCGCTAAGTTATGTTGCAGCGAAACTTGGCATTGATCGAGAGCAAACCATGGCGGTGGGTGATTCTGAAAACGATATAAGCATGATCTCGTGGGCTGGTATTGGGGTTGCCATGGGCGATGCACGTGAGAAGACGAAAGCCAGCGCCGATTGGATTGCACCGGCCTTTCAACAGCACGGAGTAGCCAAAGCGATTGAGAAATTCATTCTGGAATCATGATGCATGACACAAAGACAAGAGTGCTGGTAGCCAAAGGTCCAAATGATGATTGCTCATTGGAAGAGGCAAGCTCAGTATTGCAGGCGGGTGGGCTAGTAAGCCTACCCACAGACACAGTGTACGGTATAGCTGCGCTTTTTTCAGATGACCAGGCAGTTCAACGTCTGTATCAGGCAAAAGAACGACCGGATGAGAAAGCGATTCCACTGCTCTTGGCATCTATCGAACAGCTCGAGTTAGTATGCAAGGCAAACGAGTTAGCATATAGGCTGGCGAAATGTTTTTGGCCTGGTCCGTTAACTCTGGTGGTGCGCAAATCTGATCAAGTTTCACAGGTGGTCAGCGCCACGCCCACGGTTGCACTGCGCATTCCTGATCATCCCCTTACCCTAGCTCTCATAGACAGGGTTGGAGCACCTCTAGCTGTAACCTCGGCTAACCTTTCTGGTCATCCTCCTATTATCGATCCTAACAAGGTAATGGCTGGCTTGGAGGGTCGAATTGATCTGCTTCTCGACGGCGGATTAGCGCCGGGAGGTGTTCCTTCGACCATCGTTGATTGTACTGGAGAACAACCGCGCATTCTGCGTAAAGGACCGATAAGCAGAGATGACATTTTCGGCTGTGTGAGGTTGATTAGATGCTGCTAGGAGTTGATGCCAGCCGCGCTGCACTTGATCGTCGAACCGGCACTGAAGCCTATTCCCTCCATCTCATTCGAGCGATGCTGGCACAGACAACACATCATGTACGCTTGTTCTTTAACCAGCATCCACCGAAAGAGATGTTTCCCGCATCAACTGCTGAACATCGAGAGTTGCCCTCTCGACGGTTGTGGACTCATTATCGTTTAGCGCGTGAGCTGTCACGCAATCCAGTGGATTGGCTCTTTGTTCCATCGCACATTCTGCCTTTGCTGTTTTCGGGCAAAGCCGCAGTCACGGTACACGACCTTGGATTCCGGCACTTTCCCGAAGCTCACCGGCTGACCGATCGCATGTATCTTGATTTAATGACCCGTCGAAGCATATCACGAGCCGATGTGGTTTTTGCTGATTCAAACGCAACCCGCGAGGATTTGGTACTGGATTACCGGGTTCCGGATTCAAAGATAGTTGTAGCGTATCCTGGTTATGACGAATCACTGACAAGAACAACAGACGATGAGATCGCTAGAGCGCGTGATAAATACGGGTTGGCAGAAGACTATATTCTTTACCTGGGCACACTTCAGCCAAGAAAGAACATTCTTCGCCTTATTGATGCTTGGGAAATGCTGCCTATAGATCAACAACCTCAGTTGGCTCTCGCCGGCGGATTAGGGTGGCTAGCCAGTGGAATCAAAGCTAGGGTAAGTGATTTCAATCAGAGTCAAATCGCCTTGTTGGGCTACATCCCTGAAGAAGACAAAGCGGCTCTGCTTTCCGGAGCTATAGCCTTTGCCTTTCCGTCGCTTTATGAGGGTTTTGGTTTTCCAGTGTTGGAAGCAATGGCATGCGGCACCCCGGTCGTATGCAGCGATAGCAGCTCTTTGCCAGAGGTGGCGAACAGCGCCGCGCTTATGGTTGATCCCCTGGATACCAAGGCGATATCGAACTCACTGTTGCAGTTGATCGAAAACTATGAGCTACGAAATCGACTGATAGGCGAGGGATATCGGAATCTACAGAGGTTTTCGTGGGTGAATTGTGCGGCAGTCATCTTGAATGCCATTGAGGAAAACAAGTGACCTCCAAGATATTGGCAATCAAGCTAGCTGACATCGGCGACCTGATACTGGTGACCCCAGCTATCAAAGCACTGCGTCAGCAGTTCCCCAATGCCGAGATCGATCTACTGACCATTCCCTCAACCGCAGAGGCATACCCACAAACGTTGTTTGATGAAATCGTTACGGTTGAAAAATCGTCAACTCATTCAACTGCAAGTCGCTGGTTCCAAGCAATCAAAACCGGACTAATTCTTCGTTCTCGAAAATATGACTCGGTAATCCTGTTTCATCATCTTTCACTACGCTCTGGGGCTTTGAAGCATGCGTTGATGGTGTCGAGTGTTCGGGCACAAAAGTCTATCGGGCTTGATAACGGACGTGGCTGGTTCCTGACCCACAAGGTGCCCGACGGTGGATTTGGAGTCAAGCACGAGAGTCAATATTGGTTAGATTTGGTGTCAGCAGCAGGAGTGAGTCAGAACATTACCGCAGCGGATGACGTTCCGCAAACATTGCTCGCAGTTTCGGATGAGGACCATGCTCAAGCTGACGAATGGATTCCGTCAGGCGAATTACCTGTGATCGCCATCCACCCCGGCACTGGAGCATACAGTAGGGCGCGCCGCTGGGAATTAACCAAGTTCGTAGAGCTGGGGAGGGCATTAGCCTACCGCGCAATGATCGTAGTTGTTGGGGCGCCCATGGATGGAGGGAACGAGTTGGCGGAAGCAATCGATGGCAATGTGATCAACTTGACGGACAAGACTACATTGCCTCAACTGGCAGCGGTACTATCTCGTTGCGACTTGCTGATCGGAGCTGACTCTGGAGTATTGCATGTCGCTTCCACAGTGAACACTCCCACTGTGGCGATATTTGGGCCTTCCAATCACCAGGCTTGGCAACCACTTGTACAAGAATCGAATTTGCGGGTGATTCGTGCAGGAAGTCTGTGCAGTCCTTGCATATATACCGAGTTTGGTTTGGGCTCTCCTGCTGGATGCCCCGAACGTACCTGCATGCGCTCTATCCAAGTGTCACGAGTGCTTCAAGAGGCGGAGAATGTTCTTGAAGGCAAATATCCGGAGGATGTACAAGAGCGCAAAATCGCCAAACCTCCAACCCCACATTTGCGTGTGTTGGGAGTTCCCATCCACAAGGTGACATACAGTGAGTTGATGGATCAGATTCAATCCTGGATCGATAACGGGCAGAAAGCGCAGCTTGCAACAGCCAATCCAGAATTCATCATGGAAGCACGCAAGGATTCCATTTTCCGCCTAATTTTAGAGCGGGCTACTCTGTCCGTAGCGGATGGAATAGGATTGATGGCAGCAGCACGCTGGAAAGGGAGACCTCTACCGGAAAGGATCACCGGTTCAGATGGGGTACCTCTGATTGCGGAAGCTGCCGCCCGCCAGGGATGGCGCATATATCTACTGGGAGCGGCACCTGGTGTTGCCAAGAAAACGGCTGCTGAACTGATTCAAAGATATCCCGACCTGGAGATCGCTGGCACCTATGCCGGGAGCCCTTCTCAAGATGAAGAAGATGATCTGGTTGAAAGAATTAATCAATCCAAAGCTGACATACTTTTCGTAGCTTATGGTGCACCAAAGCAAGATAAATGGATAGCTCGCAATCTGCACCGGCTCGATGTTTCAATGGCTATGGGAGTTGGGGGAGCTTTTGATTTCATCAGCGGTATCATATTGCGTGCTCCACAATGGATGCAAAGAGTGGGCTTGGAGTGGCTATATCGTTTGATGCGCGAACCGTGGCGTTGGCGCCGCATGTTGGTGCTTCCCTGGTTTGCAGTGTTGGTTCTGTTTGAACGAAGAAAATAAAAGCAGCATAAGCTGTGGTTTGATTAGTAGAAGCGGAGGTTAAAATGCTCACCAACTCAATTGATCGAGTACCGATTGCTCATCTCCCCACACCCCTAGAGTCACTTGATCGCTTGTCTGATCATCTGGGAGGTCCCCGCATCTACATTAAGCGTGACGACCAGACCGGGCTTGCCACAGGTGGCAACAAAGCACGCAAACTTGAGTACCTGGTGGCGGAAGCCCTGCGGGGTAGAGCGGACACATTGATCACAGGGGGAGCTATTCAGTCCAATCATTGTCGCCAGACGGCTGCCGCAGCAGCCAAATACGGGCTCAAAGCGGTGCTGGTGCTCAATGCAGATCCTCCAGAGGGTGCTGTCACTGGCAACCTGCTGCTAGATCGTATCTTGGGTGCTGAAATAGTCTGGGCTTCAGGGCGAGACATGGAGAAGTTGATGCAGGATACTGCAAAGGACCTCTGGCATTCAGGCGCACGGCCCTACCTGGTCCCCTATGGCGGGTCGAATGCCATGGGGGCTGCGGGTTATGTAGCAGCGTGGGAGGAGCTTGCGCAGCAGATGGATGAGCGACAGATTAATTTCGACTCAATTATGTTCGCATCATCTAGTGGTGGCACCCATGCCGGGCTTGTTGTTGGAGCCAAAGCAACCGATTCTGATACCGCGATATTAGGAATAAGTGTGCACCTCGAAAGACAAAAGCTAGCAGAGGTAGTAACTGGAATCTGCAATTCTACAACTGAATTGCTTGGACTCGATCTTCAGTTCCAACCCAGAGATATTGCTGCCAACGACAATTATGTTGGTGGGGGATACGCTGTCATCGGTGACAAAGAACGTGAAGCAATGCAGTTATTTGGCCGCTATGAGGGCATAATCCTGGATCCGGTATATACCGGCAAAGCCGCATCAGGCATGATCGATCTGATCCGCTCAGGAGGCTTTAGCCGGGATCAAACTGTGTTGTTCTGGCACACCGGCGGCATCACCGGAAGTTTTGGTTTCATTAAGGAACTCGAGTTCTAGTTCCATTATTACAGCAGCACCCGAGCGTCCAGTGCCAGGCATCCTTCTCCCTCTGGGAATGCCACCAGAGGGTTGATGTCAATCTCTTGCACCTGTGGAAAGTCAACCAAGAGCTGCGAGATTCGGAGCAGAGTATCTATAATTGCCTGGATGTCAGACTTGCGATGTCCTCGCGCCCCTTTCAAAATCGGAGCTGCTTTGAGTTCATTGATCATCTCCTCTGCATCCTGTTGAGTGATGGGAGCGACGCGGATCGCTACTTCCTCAAGGATCTCAACATAGATTCCACCCATTCCCACCAGAACGATGGGGCCAAAACTCTCATCTTGCCGTCCACCTACGATAAGCTCGCGACCGCCACTGATCATTGGCTGTACTAGCACGCCATCGATTGGTACGTCAGGATACTGTGCTGCCAATCGTGACATCATCTCATCATATGCTTGTGCCACAGCCGATCCATTGCGTAGGTTCAGTTGCACCCCACCGACATCTGATTTGTGAGATAGTTGATCAGCAATGACCTTGATGACAACAGGATAGCCAAGCTCCTCAGCCATTTCCACCGCTTGATCGGATGACTCTGCTATGCGGTCAGGCACAGTAGGAATTCCGTAATGATCCAACAGTGAGACTGCTTCTGAAAGCAACAAGTCGCGCTTCTGGGCTGCTGCTGAAGCAACGATTTCGCTGGCTTCAACTTTTCCCACCTCAAGATCCACAACTTGATCAGTCTGAGCAACTCGTTCGTGAAAGCAATGGTGGTCATAGCTCATCTCAAGCGCGCGAATCGTCTCTACAACTTGAGTGAATATTGGGAAGTCATACTCCTGCTTCAAGAGATTTACCTCTTGGGCTGAGGATGAGAGGTAAAAAGCCACCGGCTTGGCGTATTGGCTTCCCAGTTGCATCAACCGCTCAAGAAGCTGCCTTGTAGCGTCTCCTTCTATCTCTGCAAAAGAAGTGTGGAGGAACACTATGCCATCAACGTTTTCCACTTTCAGTGTTCGCTCTACTATCTGGGCATATACATTGAGGTCGAATAGGTCACCAAGGTCCAAAGGGTTGGTCAGACGTATCACCGATGCGCGGAAATGCTTCTCAACCTCACGGAGGAAAGGCTCAGGAAAGTCGGCTAAATCAAATCCAACAAGCTCGCATGCGTCAGCGGCGATCACCGCGTGACCGCCTGAACGGGAGATGATCGCTAGGCGACGTCCTTTCATAGGGGGCAGCTTGAGCACCTTGAGATTGTTTGCCAAACTGGTGGCATCGTGAACCCGGATGATGTCGGATTGTTTAAATGCTGCGTCCACCACACTGTCGTCGCTAGAAAGCGAAGCCGTATGAGAAGAGGCGATGGATTGGCTCAAGTGACCGATATTGGCTTTGAACGCCAGTATGGGCTTGGGCGAACGCTTTGCTATCTCCATCAGTCTTCGCCCGTTCCGCATGCTTTCCAGGTAAAGAAAGATCTGGCGCGTACCTTCATCCTCTATCAAGTACTCGATCACATCTTCCGCATCGATATTGAGCATATTGCCCACAGAAATGAACTTGTTCAGGCCTATTCCTTCGTTCGCCATGAGGTTTAGCGCGCTCATGGCAACGCCACCACTTTGGGAGACGATTGAAACATCGCCGCGTTTGACAAAGCGCTTCAGTCGGGGGAACGGCACGCATAGACCGTTTTCCATATTCATCACTCCAATGCAGTTGGGACCGACAAAGCGCATGTCGTACTTGGCTGCATTTCGAGTCATCTGTTGTTCTAGTTCCTTGCCCGCTTCGCCATATTCACGAAAGCCGGCAGTCTCTACCACCACTCGCTTTATTCCCTTTTCCCCGCATTCCTCCAACAGACCGGGAACAATCTTGGCGGGTGTAAGAATCACTGCCAGGTCAACATGATCAGGTATGTCGGTGACAGACCGGTAGATACGCCGAGTCTCAATCGTTCCACCGGAGGGACCAACAGCGTAAACGATGCCATCGAATCCGAATTCAATCAGATTGGCAACGATATTGCGCCCCAGGTTGGTTGGTTTGGATGATACTCCAATTATTGCAATACTCTTTGGATAGAAGATATTGTGCATGGTTCGCTCCCTGTTTGGCTAACCGGCATAATAGATTATACCCTGACCTGTGCACTGTCGAGTATAATAAAATTCATGTTGAACGACCAAGATGTGACTCGTTGGCTTGATGAGAACCAGATATCAGCAACCTTGGTGTATCCCGCAGCGCCTACACCAACCGTAGCTGCTGCCGCGAGTGCTGTGGGAGTATCTACTGAGCAAATAATCAAGTCCGTTCTCTTTACAATTGACCAACAAAACCTTCTGGTGATTACCAATGGAAAGTCAACCATTGACAGGAGGCTGATCGCAGAGCGTTTCCAGGTGGGGCGAAAGAGAGTGAAACTAGCAACCGCGGAGCATGTAGAGAATATAACCGGATACAGCGTTGGAGGTGTGCCGCCATTTGCTCACATTTCTAAATTGACCACATGGATCGATCCCAAAGTACTAGAACAAGATGTGGTTTACGCTGGTGGCGGCAGCTCAAATGCCTTGATACGAATCGAAACTAGGGTTCTGATTTCAGCAACTGATGCTACCATTACTCCAGTCAGTCGTTCGTCGGATGCGAATGAGCATGATCATTAGAAATCATATGGAGGGCAGTTTGAAAAAGTCAATCCTGATATTGATGCTGGCTGTTCTATCTGCGGCTTGCACCAGCGCTCCGGTGGAGGAGGTTCCCACTGAACCAGTTGTGTCTGAGACGACGGATATAGTGATCCTGTACACCAACGACGAGCACGGCTGGATTGAGCCGGTTGCTGAGAAAGCCGGTGCCGCAGGTATGTTTGCGCTTTGGAAGGAGAACGAGGGGTATGTTCCAGATAGCAACTATCTTGTGCTAAGTGGTGGTGATACCTGGACTGGGCCTGCCATCTCCACCTGGTCTGATGGCGAGGCGATGGTAGATGTAATGAATGAAATGGGATACGACGCGGTAGCCTTGGGTAACCATGAATTCGACTTTGGTGTCGATGTGCTGCGCCAACGTATCGCACAAGCGGAATTCCCTTTTCTTGCTGCCAATATGCTGGATCTTGCTACTGAAGAAACTGCAGATATTGCCATTCCATACATAGTGCAAGAAGTCAGCGGAGTACAGGTGGGCATAATTGGTCTATCATCTGTGAGCACACCGAGAACGACCATGCCGGCGCATGTCAAAGATTACCTATTTGTGCCTTACGCTGATGCGCTTGAGATGATCGTCCCGCAAGCCAAACAAGATGGCGCAGAGATGTTGATTGTAATTGGTCATTTGTGCGGCGATGAAATGCGCGCGCTGGCACCAAGAGCTGAGGACCTGGGCATTGCCATGATTGGTGGGGGACATTGTCACGAAACCATTAGTGAAACGGTCAGCAATGTGGCATTGGTTGAAAGCGGTGCCTATATGGATAACTATGCTCGGGTTGACATTGAATGGGATACAGAGACAGAAACCGTTGCCAGTTCTAGCATCGAGATTGTTCCTAACAAAGGGGGACAGAGAGACGAACAAGTAGAACAGGTCGTCGAACGTTGGGATGCAGAAACAAGCCAAGAGTTGGATCACGTCATTGGTTACATCGAATCTCCTCTGGGTAAGGACTCGGTTGCGCTTCAGAATCTGGTCACTGATGCCTGGCTTGAGGCTTATCCCAACGCGGATATCGCCTTTACCAATCGTGGCGGTTTTCGTCAGGGTTTACTCCCAGGTGAGATAACCTTGAAATCCATAATTGGTATTCTGCCGTTTTCCAATGTTCTGGTGGATGTCGAGATTGTTGGAGCACAAGTGGTGGAGAATATTCTATGCTGTGATCCGGTAATGGCAGGGATGACCTCGACCAAAGGATACAACTTGGCGAATGGCGAAAAGATTGACCCCGGAGCTTCCTATCATGTGTTGGTGACTGATTTTATGTATTCAGGAGGAAGCGGTTTTCTATTTTGGAGACAGGATCCGAACCCTTATCAAACAGCGATCGACTGGAGGCAGCCCGTGATTGATATGATCACAGCGTTAAATACATCTGCTGACAATCCTTTGGATAATTACCTGGATTGGGAGCCGCGAACTAGATGAAAAAAGGGAGCGCCAAGGCGGGGGGAACCCGGACGCCCCCGAGGAAAACCAAAGGACTTGGGTGGGGGGACCCTTTATAGCGCCCCTTGATTATGGCACAAGTTTAACAAATAGGTGAGGAATCGCAAGCGCCGCATGGTCAGTGTATCATATAACATAGATTCACTGTGAACTGCGGAACCTATTTTCCTGATACATCGTCATAATATACGAGCTGGCTCTTGCAGCTCAGATGATTGCTGTCGCATGCTTATTCAGGGAGGCGGTATTATGTTGAAATATCGATTGTTCTTGATCGTTGTTCTGGTTACATTGTTGCTGGTTGGTTGCAAGGCGAAGGAAACTCCCACTCCAGCCACACCCGAACCAACTACTGAAACTTCTATCCCAACACCCACCTCGTGGGTCCAAGATGTCATTGCCCCCGCTATGGTCATTGACAGGTCCCCGGAGCCCGGTGCAGAGCTAGCCACCGATGCCAGTATTGTACTGGTGTTCAATCAGCCAATGGATAGAAGAGCAGTTGAATCCTCCTTCTCTATTGAGCCAAAGGTAGCCGGTTCATTTCAATGGAGTGACGATCAGCAATTAAAGTTCATCCCTGATAAAAGCCTACCTCGTGCTGGGCAATACCAGGTATCGTTGACAAGCGACGCCACTGCTGCAACTGGTGCCGCTCTTCGCGATTACAGCTTTGACTTTAACACTGTCGGTTTTCTCCAGGTAGCTCAAGTGTCTCCCCCAGAAGGATCAAGCGGCGTGGAACCTGACAGTCACATAATTGTGATTTTTAACCGACCGGTGGTTCCTTTGGCAACTTTGAACGACCAGGCAAACTTTCCTCATCCGTTGACCCTGGATCCATCCATCAAAGGCAAGGGCGAGTGGATCAACACCTCCATCTATGAGTTCGTCCCCGACGGGAATTTCCCTGGGGGCACGCGCATAACTGCTAGTGTACCTGCAGGATTCAAGGATCTCACCGGAGGGATTCTCCCCGAGGATCATTCCTGGAGTTTTACCACTAGTCCTCCCGTTGTTACCTGGCATGTACCGTCTGTGAATGCACAGCAGGTTCCAATCGCCGATCCAATCTCGATTACTTTTAACCAGCCGGTGGATCTCAACTCTGCTCGGGAGAAGATCAGAGTTACTGATAGCAGCGGCACCCAGGTGCCGGGCAGGATAACTACAGATGGCGCCCAAGTTGCATTTGAGCCGGAAGGCGATCTTGCATTCGATGAAATGTACACTGTGAAGATTGAGCCGGGATTGACTTCATCTTCAGGCGGCGCAGGCATGGAAGAAGAGTATTCCTGGCATTTCAATACCGTACCTCTGCCGCGGATATTGTCTACTGACCCCAGGGATGGTGAGACCAGAGTACATCCGCAGCATCGTGGATTCAAAATTCAGTTCAACACTGATATTGTTCCATCTACCGTAATGGAGCATGTCAGCATCACTCCTGCCATTACCGCCACGGAAGTATCCACCTGGTTCAGCCGCTGGGACGATAGTTTCTGGATACACTTTGACTTTCTCCCCGCTACAGAATATCAGGTGAAAATCGAACCCGGTATCAAGGATGCTTACGGAAACGAGACGCCTGATGCACTGGATGTCACATTCACCACCAGAGATTATGATCCTGAATTGAGATTGATCACCTCCGGTTTGGTGAATACATACGATGCCTACGAGCCTGCCAGGCTGCAGGTGGTGTATCGTAATATATCTGGGATCGATTTCAAGCTATATCGGCTGACTGCGGATGAGTATTTCAAGGTAGAGGCTGAATGGGAAAGATACACTCCGGCTGTCGGTTCGCTGATACGCGAGTGGAGTATGCCGGTCGAGAGGGTGCCCAATTCCACTGAGATAGTCAACATAAACTTGCTGGAAGATGGGGGAGCCTTGGAGCCAGGCTTGTATTTCCTGTCATCCTATTCTCCAGAGATCAACAATATCAATTACTACTGGGGTTATAATCATCACTTGTTGGTGGTGACCAAGACCAATCTCACTCTCAAGTGGACGGAAGATCAGCTCTTGGTCTGGGCAACTGACCTTCAGTCAGGGCAGCCCGTATCTGGACTGGAGTTAAAGCTTATTACTAGCGGGGTGGAGCGGCAAACTTTATTCACTGATCAGGACGGCGTCGCTTTGCTAGAGTCTGTACCAAGATACAAGAGTGAACTATGGGTATTGTCTGATGAGGATGGTGACCGCTTCTCCATGGCCTCTCAGTGGTGGGATCAAGGTTTATCTCCCTGGGATTTTGGCTTTGCATCGGGTGATTACTCGATGGTCGAGAGGGCGCATATTTATACCGACAGGCCTATATACCGCCCAGATCAAACTGTTTACTACCGCGGGCTGGTTAAGATGGAGGATGATGCCCGGTATCATCCTCTCAAGCAGAGACAGATACAAGTGACGATAAAGGACCCGGAATACAATGATGTATTCAATGAGTTAGTGACGCTCAATGACAATGACGCCTTTAGTGGTGAGTTGATCCTTGCGGAGGACGCTCCTCTAGGGCGATACATGATTGAAATATCCAAAGATCGTTACAAGAGCTACGGGATGAGTACCTTTATGGTTGCGGCATACCGACCACCAGAGTTTGAGGTCAAAGTGACCCCATCCATGGATGAGATTACCGTAGGTGAGTCGAGCAAATGGGCTACCCAGGTCCAGACCTTCTTTGGCAGCCCTGTGAGCGACGCCGAACTGGAATGGGCTCTGATAGCTTCGCCCTATTCTTTCGATGGTCCAGGAAATTACAGCTATGATGAAGTCGATGACCCCTGGATTATGTATAGATCGTGGTGGGGAGAGCCTCAGGCAGAGAAGACCACCATAGCTGGGGGCAAAGGAAGGACCGATGCACAAGGGATGTTCCTTCTCGATAGCCCCCTGGATGAGATTGCGGAAGCAGTTGAAAAGGACGGAAGTCTAATTGTGACTTTCGAGGTCATGGTTTATGGTCCTGATGGAAGCGTAATATCGGGTCGCAGCCAGATGGTGGTTCACAAAGGTGATTACTATGTCGGTGTTGCGGCCTCTGAGCGAATCGCTCAGGCAGGCGAGCCAATCCAGATCGATCTCATCACCGTGGAGTGGCCCAAGGCGGGACAGCAGTTGGTTAATGATGGTCGCCTTGAAGGACGGGAAATCACCGTTGAACTATATCGCATCGAAGGCGAGTCAGTATACGTGCGTGATGAGCAAGGGTTTGGCCGCTGGACCTGGGAGCAGAAAGAGATTTTCATCGAGAGAAAGTCGGCTGTTACCGATGATCTTGGTGAAGCATCAGTGCAGGTGACTGCTCCCGATGCTGGGTCATACCGGGTGAAAGCCATAAGCGTGGATGATAGTTCGCGTTCGATCCGCAGCAGCACCTTCTTCTGGGCCATGGGTCCAGGCAAGGTGCGCTGGAGAATTGAGGATAACAACCGCGTCAACCTAATCAGCAACAAGGATAGTTACGTTCCGGGAGAAATTGCAGAGATTCTGATCCCTTCACCATTTGAAGGGCCGCAGACGGCATTGGTTACCATCGAACGAGCGGACATCAAGAGCTATGAATTGATCCAGATGGAAGGCAATACCCATGTGCTGCATATTCCGGTTACGAGTGATTATGCCCCCAATGTGTATGTATCGGTAGTGATCGCAGTCGAGAAAAATGAATCCAATCCCCGGGCGGAATTTCG